>CAZADU010000184.1:0-4326 GCA_964483945.1 uncultured bacterium | reverse complement strand
CGACCTGGCTCAGGCGTCCCAGCCGCCGCCGGTCGTAAATCATCGCGTTGTTGGATTCGAGATTGCCGGACCGTACAAGCTCTTCGTTCGATTCGACGACGGAACGAGCCAGTTGATCGACCTCGAGCCGATTCTGGCGGGAGAGTTGTTGGGGGCCCTCCGAGACCTCGACCTATTCAACCGAGTGCGGCTGGATCCAGAAGCAGACACGCTGGTTTGGCCTAACGGTGCTGATTTCGATCCTGCAACGCTCCACGACTGGCCCACCCATGCGCCGGCTCTCATGGCTCTTGCGAGGAGATGGGAAGAGGGGGCCGCGTGATGGCGCGCATCCGGGCCCGCACGCGAGATGGGTCCACGCCACCCGAAGTCGTCGCTGGAATGGAGCACCGGTCCCCAGTGATCGCTGACCCCACCCGCCCACAGCCGCCGCCGCCCCGCGCGCTGGTCGAGCGCGAGGCCGTAGATGGACGGCCGTCGAAGTAAGGTGGCACGACGAGGGAGGCGAAACGCCGGGTCTGGTCCGGGTGGAGGTGGTATGCTCCTCGGCGCACGAGGAAATCCTTTCTCGCGCAGGCCTGCTCCCACCGATTTTCAGATTTGCGACACAGCATTGATGAAGATCATGAACCGAGAGGCGGATCCATCATGAAACACAGGATCTCTACGATTGTCATGCTCGCCGGGCTCGTGGCGACCAGTTCCGCGGCCTTCGCTTGCGGTGACAAGTTCATCATCGTGGGTCGCTGCGTGGACTACCTGCGCACCCACTCCGCCGAGCGCCCAGGGCACGTCCTGATTCTTTGGAGTTCGAACTCGAAGGCTGCCGAGGCGATTCGAGACGTCGAGCTTCAGGATTACCTTGTGAAGGCCGGCCATCGCTGTACCGTCATGGACGAATCCCAGAGCACGCCTGGAGCCATCAAATCCGGCGCCTACGACATCGTGCTCGTGGATGCGGCCGATGCCGATCGCCTGCGGCTCGGCCTCGAGGGCACCCGCACGCGCGTGCTGCCGGTGGTGTATCAGGGCACGACCGCCGAGGTGGCGAAGGTCAGGCAGAATTACCGTTGCGCGCTCAATGTCCGGCGCGCGCCGATCAAGCGGACCCAACTGCTGGTCGCAGTCGACGGCACGATGCGACAGAAGTAGGCAACTCTTTCAAGGTCGCCGCACAAGACGAGCCTGGCGGTGAGTTCCGCCGGTCTGGCGTGGAAGGGAGCGAATCCATGAGAAACGCTACATTGCATGAAGCCTGGGCGGTCAACCTGCTGCTGCTGGCCGCGGCCACGTTCGTCCCGATGGCTGCGCATGCCCAGGCCTGGCTGCCCGAACCAGGACGAGGCACGATCTACGTCGGGTACCAGTACGGCCAGGCGCACTGGACGCTGTTTCCGGTCGACATCACGGGCAGGCCGTTCGGCCCATATAGGGGCGAGGGCAAGAGGATCGCCAAAGGCGAGCACTACGGCCAGTTCGTCACGGTCGACCTGGATTACACCATCCGCAAGGGGCTGGCCGTGACCGCGCACCTGCCCTACAACTCATCAAAATACGTGGGGCTACACCCGCAGCCGGACGCTCCAGAAATATCTGGACCTGCAGATCATGGAGGCACCCACGGCGTGGACGACGGTAACTATCACAGCACCCTCCAGGACGGGAGGGTTGGCTTGCACCAAACGGTGTTTAGCAAACCGTTGGTGGCCACGCCGTTCGTGGCGTACGTCTTTCCTCTTCGGCCGTACGTTGCCGAGGGCCATGCCGCGGCCGGCAAACGCCTGCGGGCGCTGGAGGTCGGCGCCGCGTTGGCCCGCCCCCTGCGGCCGTTCCTGCCCGACGCCTACGGCCAGGTGACCTACACCTACACCGCGGCGGAGCGCGTAGGCGACCATACTTTTCATCTCAACAAGGTCGACATGGAGCTCGGCTATTTCGTGACGCCCAAGCTGTCGCTCAAGGGAGCGGCGAGCTGGATGCGCATGAGCGGGGGCGTCGAATGGGATGGTGGCCGGGAGGTCAGAAGGTATATTGCTGATCACGATAGGCTCGCGAACGAGCGGTGGTGGCGCGTCGGAGGCGGCGCTGTCTACGCTCTGACACCCCGCTACGTGCTCTACATATCCGGGTTCGGCACGGTCGCCGGGGCGAACACCCACAAGTTGAGAACACTCGCCACCGGCGTGGGCTGGAACTTCGCGACGCCCTGGGCTCGCGAGGCGCCCCGTTGAGATCCCGAGAACCGATGATGCGATGATAGACGCCCTCATCGGCAAGACCCTTGGCCACTACCGCCTCACCGAGCGGTGTGGCCAGGGCGGCATGGGGCTGGTCTATCGAGCGCACGACGAGCGGCTCGACTGCGACGTCGCGGTCAAAGTTCTGCCCCCCGAGGCCCTGGCGGATCCGGAGGCCCGGGCGCTGCTCTTGCGCGAGGCCCGCAACGCCGCGGCGCTCAAGCATCCCAACATCTGCACGATTCACACGGTCGCCGAATCCGGCGACCACGTCTTCATCGCCATGGAGTACGTGGAGGGTACTTCGCTCGCCGACCGCATCGCGAGCGGAGACATGCCCGTGGAGTCGGTGATCCGCTACGGCACCCTGATTGCCGATGCACTGGCGCATGCGCACGAGCGGGGGATCGTTCACCGCGATCTCAAGGGCGCGAACGTCATGATTACCCCCGAGGGGCGAGTCAAGGTGCTCGACTTCGGCGTCGCCCGGCGTGTCGCCCCCGAGGACCAGCAGGGCGCGGGGTCCATCCGCTCCACGATCACTGGAGCCGGAGGGATGGCGGGCACGCTCCCCTACATGGCGCCGGAGGTGCTGATGGGCGGGCCCGCCGACCGCCGCAGCGACTTGTGGTCGCTGGGCGTGCTGCTGTTCGAAATGGCGAGCGGACAGCTTCCATTCCCCGGTCAGACGCAATACGAGTTGACGAGGAGGATCATTCACGATCCGCCGCCGGGACTACCCGCGAGGGTCCCGGCGGGACTGCGTGCCGTGATCCTGCACTGCCTGGCCAAGGAGCCGGCCGAGCGTTATCAGCGCGCAGGTGAAGTGCGAGCGGCGCTCGAGACCCTGTTGTCGACGCCCGATGCGATCCCTATGGCGCCGGCGCCAGCGTCCACGGTCGCGCGCCGGCGGCCGAATGTTGTGTTGGTCCTCGGGGCGGTAGTGGCAGTCGCGGCCCTCGCCTGGGCCATCAGGTACTTCGTGCCTCCCCCCCACTCGCCGACGCGCACGCAACTGACCTCCGCCGATGGTGCCGTGGGCTCGGCTCGCTTCGCCCCGGATGGGCGCTCGGCCCTCTACACCGCGGATTGGGGCGGCAAGCCACACGGGCTCTACTCGGCCCGCCCCGGCTCCGCGGTGCCTCGACCGCTGGGATTCGAGAACACCTGGCTGCTCGCGATCTCGCCGACCGAGGAGATGGCGGTCCTCCAAGGTTTCAATGTTTGTCCGGGGCCCTTCGCGCTCGGCGCGCTGGCCCTGATCTCGCCCGGCGCCGGCTCGCCGAGGAAGAAGCTCGAGGACGTCGAGTGGGCGGACTGGAGTCCGGACGGCAAGGAACTCGCCGTCGTGCGCGACAATGGAGAGGGGAAGTTCGTGCTGGAGTACCCGTTCGGGAACCCGCTCTACGCGACAGCCGGCTGGATCACGCATCCGCGCGTGTCACGGCAGGGCGATCTCGTCGCGTTCATCGAGCACCCGGGTGAGGGTGACTTTAGCGGCTCGATCGCCGTCGTGGACCGATCGAATCGCAGAAAGACACTGACCGACGGATGGAAGAAAGTCTGGGGCCTCGCCTGGTCGCCCAGCGGAAGGGAGGTCTGGTTCACCGGGCTCAAGTCGGGCGGCGATCGGGCCATCTACGCGGTGTCGCTCTCCGGCAAGATGCGTCGGGTTCACGAAGAGTCCAGCGACTTCGTGCTCATGGACGTCCACGCCGACGGCCGCGCGCTTCTCGTGCGCCAGACCAATCGAGCACGAATCGTTGGAATCTTCCCCGGCGACCGGGAGGCCCGCGAGGTCCCCGGGCTCGATTATCCGCTCAGCGTGAGTCTCTCCGCCGATGGTTCCACGCTGCTCATCCAGGAAGTCGGTGTGGGAGGCGAGGATTTCGAAGGCTCGATGTACCTGCTCCGCTCGGACGGGTCGCAGAAGGTGGGCCTCGGACACGGCACGGCTCTGGCCCTCTCGCCTGACGGCCAGTCGGTGCTCGCGAAGATGAGGGCCCCCGAGCCCGCCCCGCTGGTCCTGATTCCAAGGGCATCGGGCTTGCCGCGTCCTCTTCCGCGGGACTCCATCACGCGCCAGACC
>CAZADU010000183.1:0-2259 GCA_964483945.1 uncultured bacterium | reverse complement strand
CGTTCGGGCTCGATCTGGTGATCCGTGGGGCGCGCGAGCGCATCTCGCCGATCCTCATGACCGCAGCCGCGACCGGGCTGGCGCTCGTGCCACTGCTCGTGGCAGGCTCGTTGCCAGGGCTCGAGATCGAACATCCCATGGCCGTCGTCATCATGGGCGGGCTCATCACATCGACCACACTCAACCTGTTCATCGTACCGGTGCTCTACCTGCGCTTCGCACGTCCCCTCGTCGCCGGCAGCAGTCGCGCGACGGCCTGAACTCGAACGGATTCGAAAGGAGCACGCTGGTGAACCGAAACCCTCTCCGTCTTCGCGCGGCCGCTGTAGCGCGGGGAACAGTCGCCTGCCTTGTTCTCACCCTGCTGCCCGCGGTGGCGATGGCCGGAGTACTGGTGTTCGATTCGAAGGATCACACGCTCGAACTGGGGATGCGGCTGCAGCCCCGGATCGAGTACGAGAACCTGAGCCTGGCCAACGGCAGCACCGACGCTCGGCGGGACTTCATGATCCGCCGGGCTCGGTTGAAGGCGAACGGCAAGATGCAGGGCGTGGCGTTCGGCTTCGAGTGGAAGATCGACGGCACCGACCAGTACGGTGCCACGCCCGTCGCGGGCGTCGAGAACGCGTGGCTGCAGTACCCGCTGGGCGGGGGCTTCGAGATCAAGGCCGGCCTGTATGACCAGCCGTTCTCGCGGGACCGGCTCACGTCGGATTCCCGGCAGCTCGCGGTGGATCGTGGCGCGGTCTCGGGCGTGCCCGATGCTCTGGGGCTTGCCGACAACGCGGTCGGCTTCCACTTCCTAGGGAAGACGAAGGACGCCAAGGTACAGTACGCATTGGGGCTGTTCGACAACCGGCTCATCCTCGCCGATCGGCAGGACCTCCCCATGGTCGTCGGCCGAGTGGACCTGAACTTCGGCTCGACGAAGGATCTCTACCAAGATGCTCATTTCGGCACCGACAAGTGGATGTCGCTGGGCGTGAACGCCAGCACGCAGAGTTCCATCGAGAACGCCGCGGGTGCGGACGACAGCTCGCACACCGCCGGCGGCATCGATGGAATGATCGACGTGCCGTTCAGGAACGCGCGCGTGATGGTGCGTGGCGAGATGAATGCGATTCGCACCGAGTGGATCGGCGGGCAGCGTGAGAGCAACGTGACGGTCAAGATGATCGGCCTGGGCGTCCTGCTGATGAAGCAGCGGTTCCAGCCGTTCATCCGATTCGACCAGATCCGTGGCGACACGTGGGCGGGGAGCGCCCGCCGGGACATCACGTACGTGGGCGCCAACGTCTACCAGCGGGGCCACAGCCTCAAGATCCAGGGTGACGTGAGGATGCAGGCGGGCACGAACGCGCCCGTGGATGGCGGACGACTGCAGGCGCAGATCGACTTCTAGAGGGCCTCGACCACAGAAGCAGAAACACGAAAGCCCGGCCGACATGGCCGGGCTTCCGTGCTTCATGGTGGAGGCGGCGGGAATCGAACCCGCGTCCGAAAGGTCATCCGCAGAGAGTCCTACAAGCTTATCCGGCCTATGCTGTTGCATTCTCGCGCGCGTCGCTCCGGTCGGCGGGATCTCTGCGCGCCAGCCCTACTGCCTCTCGTCGTCAGCCCGCGGGCGGGGCGTCAGACCAGCCTGCGATTATATGGCGCCTGGATCCGTCCCCCACAGGCGGGGTCCGGTCAGGCGTCACTGCCTGTTATTAGGCAGCGAAAGCCATCTGCTCGTTGGCAGATGTACATGTCCCACTTTTTTAACGAGGCGTGAGTCCCCGGCTTGCACTCTCTGTTTCAGTCCCCTCGTCGAGACCAGTGCGCCCCCGAACGAGTGTAAAAGTGGCGCTCGCGCGACACGGTGCTGCTCTACAAACCTCAGAACGGGATGTCGCTGTCGTCCGCGCCACCGCCGCCGCTGCCGAACTCGCTGAAGTCATCGGCACCGACCGGCGCGCCCTGATCGTCGGCGCTGCGCTCGCCGCCCGGGCCCCCGGCACCACCGCCGGCAACCCCGCGGCCACCGCCCCCGACGAAGCGCATGTTCTGCGCGACGATCTCGGTGCTGTAGCGCTTCTGGCCGTCCTTGTCCTGCCACTGGCGCGTGCGCAGCGAGCCCTCGATCAAGACCTCGCGGCCCTTGGTGAGGTACTGCTTGGCGGTGTCGGCCTGCTTACCGAACAGCACGACGCTGTGCCACTCGGTCTCTTCCTTCCAGCCGCCGTTCCCATCGGGACGCCGCTCATTGGTGGCCAGCCG
>CAZADU010000182.1:0-7566 GCA_964483945.1 uncultured bacterium | reverse complement strand
CGACAAGGAGGTGGTCGTCGGCCGCGGCGCCAAGGTGGGGCAGGGGGACGACATGGCTCCCAACCGTGCCTGTCCCGAACATCTCTCGAGCGGGCTGGTTGTGGTGGGCAAGCGCGCCCGCCTGCCCGAGGGCCTGACGGTGGGACGCAATGCGCGCATCGGCGCGAGCGTGAGCGAGCAGGACTTCACCGCGCCGGTCCCCGCCGGCGGCGTGGTCGACGGGCCCGAGAGCATGCACTGACCGCAGGCTTCACGGAAGCGCGGCGGCTCGCGGAAATCGCAACGGGCCGGTCCTCGATCGAGGACCGGCCCGTTCGCCACCTGCCGCGGCGACTTATGCCGGCAGCTTCAGCTTCTGGCCCACCAGCAGCTTCGTGGTGCGCAGCTTGTTCGCTTTGCGCAGCGACTCCACGCTCACGTCGTAACGCCCGGCGATCTCGGTGATGGTCTCACCCGAGCGGACGACGTGGATGCGCGCGGCTTTGGACTTTGCCGAACCCGGGGCAGCCGACTTCACACCCGCGGGCGCGTCGAGCGTGCTGGCGTCGGCGACCGCGTTCGGCGACACCTCGAGCACGCGACCGGCCTCGAGCACGCCATCCTTGCCGAGCCCGTTCCACTGGCGCAGTTCCGTGATGGTGACGTCATATTTGCCGGCGATGGACGCCAGCGTCTCGCCGCGCACGACGGTGTGCAGTCGCGGCTGCGGACGCTTGGCCGGCGGCTCGGCCGTGGCGGACGCTTCAGCCGCGGGGGTGAGCCCGCTGGCCATCTTGGCCGGCGCCGACTCGTCCGCCGTCGAGCGGATGCGCAGGCGCGAGCCGGTGCGTACCGTGCCGACCTGCAGCCGATTCCACTGGCGCAGCTCGCTCACGCTGGCGCCGTACTTGCCGGCAATGGACGCCAGCGTCTCGCCCCGCTTCACCGTGTGCGTGACGCGGTCGATGGGCACGCTGTTGCCGTCGATCTTGCCGGGCAGCCCGATGCGGCGCTTGGGAACGTAGTCCGTGGACGCGCGCGGGTCGTCGCTGTCGGCCGAGATCACCTCGGGCCGGGGCGCGCGCATGCTGGACGGCACGGTCAGCATCATGCCGCGGCGCAACGGCCGGCCGCGGCCCAGGCTGTTCACGCGCGCCAACTCGACAGGGCTCACGGCATAGTGATCGGCGATCGAGCGCAGCGTCTCGCCGCGCCGTACGCGATGGCGCACGCTCAGGTTGACGCTCGGCAGCTCGGCTCCGGCGGCCAGGTTGCGCTGGATGATCTCGCTGCGGCCCTCGGGAACCCGCACCGTGGTGATGCCGCTCGTACTGCGCAGCACGGAAGTGCGCGCGGACGGGTTCAGCTCTTTCAGCTCCTCGAACGTGCACTCCGCCAGCTTGGCTACCGAGTGCAGGTCCACCGCACCCTTGAGCGCGACTTCGTCGAAGCGCATCGGGTCGTCCAGTTCGACGTCCGCGAACCCGTACTTGACCGGGTCGCGCGAGATCGCGAGCGCGGCCATGAACTGCGGCACATAGTCCTCGGTCTGCTTGGGCAGGCGCAGCTCCCAATAGTTGTTCGTGCCCTGGTGCTTGATGGCGCGCATGACCGTGCCCTCGCCGGCGTTGTACGACGCCAGCGCCAGCGGCCAGTCGCCGAAGATGCCGTAGAGGTGCTTGAGGTAGCGCGCGGCGGCCACGGTGGCCTTCTCAGGGTCCTTGCGCTCGTCCACCCACTGATTGACGTTGAGGCCGAACAGCTGCGAGGTGGCGCGCATGAACTGCCACGGGCCGACGGCCGCGGCGTAAGAGCGGGCGTTGACGTTGAAGCCGCTCTCCACGAACACGAGGTGCACCAGGTCGGGCGGCAGGCCCTCCTTCTGGAGCACGTTGCGGAAAAGTTCCATGTAGCGCCCGGAGCGCTTGAGCCAGCGCTCGAACGTGCTGCGGCCCGCGCCCGTGAAGAACGCGATGTACCGCAGGACGTCGGCGTTCATCTGGAGCTCGATGTCCTCGACGGCCGGCTGGTTCATGACCGCCGGATCGCCCTCGGGGCTGCGCGGGAGCACGCCCGAAGCCGCGGCCGGGTCGGCGGCGGGGAGCGCCGGGCCGGCCGTGACCGGCTTGCCGCGCTCGCCCGGGGGCGGCGACGTGGGGTCGATCAGGCGCGGCGCATAGGCCGCGGTATCCGGCGAGGGGGCTTCGGCGGCATGCAGCGTCCCGGCCGGCACGAGACCCAGAAGGGCCGCGGCCAACAGGATGGCGTGGATGCTGTGGCGAAGCGTCATCGGTCGGATCTCCTTGATTGCACTGACCACCCAGCAGCTCACCACCACAAAACTGGCATGGGGCCGACGGAACGCTAAGGTCCCGGACTGCATTCTGCAACGAAGGCCTGTGTCAACTTGCAATGCCCGGACAGCCCCATCGGCTCCCAAGTGCCTAGGGCGCTTGGGGACCCCCCGGGGGTACTGCAGGAGGCGTGCCACAAGCGCTTACGGCGTTGACACTTGCGAAGTCGTTAGATAGCTTGGGGCCGTACGTGTGGTCGGGGGTCTGACCGGCCCGGGATGTGCCAGGGGAGGGAGCCCCGTGACGAGAACCAGCCCGGCCACGGATCATTGGTCGGTCGCCACCCGAACCCAGGGTGGAGTCCAGAGCGCGCTCGCGTCGCTGCCATCCATCGAGATGGCATTGCTCGGCATTCCCGAGGGATTCACCGCCGGCGAGATCCAGAGCTGGCTGCGCGACCTCGCGGGAGTGGCGATCGAGACGTCGCGCACCGACGAGCGCACGCGTCCCATCCCGCAGCTCCTGCACCACGTGCTCACCGGGCTGCTGTTCTCGCAGACCGAACTGTGGAGCCACACCGGCCAGGCGCTGCCGTGCGCGGCGGTGTTCGTGGAGACCCCGCAGGGCACCGCGTTCGGCTGGGTCGGACGAGCACGCGTCGTGCTGCTCGTCAATGGCGAGCCGTTCGAGCCGCAGTGGGTGATCGTGCGCGACGAGTCCGGGCAGGAGGCCATGTCCGCCATGCTGCCGACCCAGTCGCATGCGCTGCTCACGCTCGAGTACTGGCCGCACAGCGAGGGCGGGCAGCAAGCACCTGCGTCGGTGGATGCCGAGTGTGGCCAATCATTCGCGAACCGCGCCTCGGCGCCGCTGGATGCGCCGAAGGCCGGCACTCCGCAAGCGATCGCGCCACAGCCCGCGGCCAGCTCGACGTCGGCGCCGCAGAGCGCGAGTGCAAGCCACGCGTCCTCGGCCTCGCCGGCCCCGGTGGCATCGACCGGAGTGACCGTGCCGACCTCGAAGAGCACGAGTGCGAGCCACGCGTCCTCGGCATCGCCGGCCCCGGTTGCATCGACTGGAGTGACGGTGCCGACTGCGCAGAGCACGAGTGCGCCGCGCGAGACTGCATCCCCGTCGGTCTCCGCGAGCACGCCCGTCGCGACTGCGTCGGCCGCACTGCCTTCGCCCGAGTTGCCGACCCAGCAACCGGGTCTGGCGGCCGATCCCTCGCAGCAGCTCTCGCTCGACCAGCCGGACCGGGCGCAGTCGCTGCCGTCCACCTACCACGCATCGTCCTCCACGTTCGCGATGCCCGCCCTGCCCGGTGCGGCACGGCCCGGTGAGCCGCAGTCGGATTCGAACCTCGAGGTCCCGCGCCCCGAGACCGAGCTGACGCGCGGCCCGGTCACGCCTGAGCGCGGGGCCGGGCACGAACCCGGACATCCTGTCGGGCGCTGGCTCACGCGGCTGATGGGTTTCGCGAAGAGGGCGATTCCCGCGCACGAGTCGGACGCCAACGAGCGTGCACCGTGGCCGATCACGCTCCGCTCGAGCGAGCCCGAGGCTGCGAGCGCGCCCTTGCTCGTGACGCCGCGCGTGCCGACCCTGCCCGTGACGCCACCGGCGAGGTCCGCGCCGGTGCTCTCCGCCCCGGTCGCACCGACGTCCTCGCACGTTGTGCCGCCTCAGATCGACGAGACGCACGCGCTGCCTGCGAGCGCCGAGACGGTGTCACCCGTCGAGCCTGCGTTCATCGCTCCCTCGGTCGCACCGACAGCGAGCACGCCGCTCGCACCGACGGCGAGCACGCCGCCCGCGGCGACCGCGCAGACACCGCTCGCACCGACGGCGAGCACGCCGCCCGCGGCGACGGCGAGCACGCCGCCTTCGTCGACAACGCACGCGAAGGGCGGTCTGCTCGCCGTGGGCCTGCACGACATCCTGGGCGGCAAGCCCTCCGCGGCCCCGCGCAAGCCCGTTGCATCGCCGCTCGAGGGACTCACGTCGCTGTCCGCACCCTACGGCTCGGCTCCTCCCGCGGACCGAACACCTGTCGCGCCCGATGCGCCCACGCCGGCACCGTATGCGAGGTTGGCGGTCACACCACCGACGCCCGCACCGGCGCCGCGAGGTCCGATCCAGATCGAGCGCGAACCCGTGGGGGCGAGCGCCGAGTTCGCCATCCCCAAGCTGCCGTCGCGTGAAGCGCCCAGGCCATTCCGTGTGCCGGTGCCCACCGCGGCAGATGTCTTGGGGCCCACGACTCCTACTGCGATTCCTCCTACGATTCCTCCTACGACTCCTCTTACGACTCCTCTTACCACTCCTCTTACCACTCATCCTTCGCAGGCTGCTCCCGGCGTCCCTGTCGCCCACCTGAGCACGTCGCCCTCGCCGGGAGTGCGGCCGCCCAACGCCGTGCCGCCCGCAGCGCCTGCGGTCGCGGCCTCGCCGAGTCCGCCGGCCGCGGCTCCCGCCTCGCCGACCGGCGCCTCGAACCCGGCCGCCGCAACAGTCCAAGCGCCGGCCACGAGTGCACCATTCGCGAAGCCGGGCCGGCCGTCGCTGCCCGATGTGCCGGAGCCACCGGCCGACTTCCTGGCGGAGTTCGCGGCCTCGTTGGGCGCGGACATCAGGCCATTGGTGCCCTCGGCGACTCCTGTGCCTTCAGCGCCGCCGCCCAGTCCCCTGGGTTCGCCGGCGTTGGGCTCGCCGTCGGCCGAGGCGCGGCGTCAGGCGCCGCTGTTGCCGAGCGTTCGGCGCGCCGTGGCGAACGTGCCGCCACTCGCGTCGGCGAGCTGGGCCTCGCATGCACCCATCGCACCTGCTGAGTCGCCCGGGCGCGCGACAACTCCGCCCGTGCTCACCACTCCCAGCGAGAACGTGCCGATCTCGGTGTCCCAGTCCGAGCTGCCCGTCATCCTTCGCGAGCTCCCGCTGCCGCCGAGCGGGCAGTCGCCGGAGTCCGAGGTACCCGAGGGCATGCTGGTCGCCACACCCATGAGCAACGTGCGCATGCGCCGCGGAGCGTGGCCCGCCGCCGACCAAATGGAGCCCCGGCGCGCACCCCTGTGGCGCAATCCATGGCTGATCGGCGCGTTCGTCACGGTGCTGTTCGGCATCGGCTGGCTCGCGGGCCACGCGCAGGCGCCGGACAACGACATCCACGCCACGCCGCTGTCGCGCATGCGCAGGGTCGTCGGGCTGGCCGGCGCGCGCTTCACGGCGACGGTGGACTCCGATCCGCCGGGCGCGATCATCAGCGTGGACGGCAAGGAGATCGGGCGGCGCACGCCGGCCACGATCGAGTTGGTGCCGGGCCCCCACAAGCTCACGCTCGCGATGCCCGACCTCGGTCAGGTGGACCTGGAGCTCAAAGGCTCGCGCGGTCAGAATCTCAAGGTGAGCGAGGGCCTGCACGGCTCGCTCGAGGTGACGGCGCTCGACAAGTCACTGCCGGTCAAAGTCTCGCTCGACGGTGAGCCGATGGGATTCCTGCCGCTCACCGTGGACAAACTGCCACCGGGCCTGCACGAGGTGCAGTTCAGCGGTCCCAACATGCAGCCCTGGGCGCAGAACGTGAGCGTGCCCATCCGCGGCACCGTGGCAGTGAAGGCCCGCCCGATGATGTCGCCGGCCACGGGCGTGGTGCAGATCCAGGCCATCTTGAATGACGAGGGTGGCAGTGCACCGCTATCGGGCGCGGCCGTGTTCGTGGATGGCGAGCTGCGCGGCAGCACACCCGAAACGCTCGAGCTGCCGCGCGGTCCGCACAGCATCCGGGTGACGTACCGCAGCCAGACCGCGCCGGTGCAGGTCATCGACCTTCCGGGAGGCAACAGGCGATTCGCGCAATTCCAGTTCGGGCTCGACTCCGATCTGCCGCCATTGAAACTCCAGGGCGACTATGCCTCGCTGAACGGCAAGAAGCAGACGATGATCGAGGCCACGCTCGACGGGCTCGACTGGCACGATGTGCGCGAGGCGTGGCTGCACGTGCGCACGGGCGAGGGCGTGTGGCGCCGCTATCAGGTGACCCTCGAGGAGGGCCCGCGTGGCACGCTGTTGACGGCGCAGTTTCCTCAAGGCGTGGGCGATCCCGGCGGCCGCGTGCACTGGTACATGAGCGCGGCGACGACCCAGGGCGACGACTTCTACACCGAGATGCAGCGCACGACGCGCTGAACCCCCGCGCGCTCGCGCGGGAGCCGTACACGCGGGGGCCGTCCACGAAGTGGGCATGGCCGTTCGCGGCGTGCACGGCGCACCGCGGGGCCAACTCGGCAAGGCCGCGCCCTACGCGCCTGACGACGAGCCCTCGTTCGGCACGTCGCTCGCAAGCCGCGCATGCATGGGTGCACGTCATGCATTTCCCGCAGCGCTAGCGTTGTGGCTGGGGCTCTCGCTCGCTGGCGGGTGGAGCGGGCCGCTGCCGCTTGTGGCCGGGCTCGCCGCGATCGTGCTGCTGGCGCGCCCGCGCGCGGGACCCGCCACACTCGCCCTGGCGATGTTCGCCGCCGGACTTGCGCGCGGTGCGGCCGGGCAGGCGCGGCTCGAGGCCGCGAACCTGCCCGCGCCCGGGGTCTGGCGCGTGGTCGCGCGACTCGAGTCGCCGCCGCTGCGTGAATCCGACTCTCCCGCAGTGGCCGCGCGCGTGCTGGCGGCCACGCCGCCGCTCGTGGCCGGCACCCGCCTCAGGTTGCGACTGCCACCGGGTTCGACGGCCGAATGGGGCGACACCGTGGAGTGCCTCGTGCGCCTCGAGCCTCCGAACGCGCCACGCTCACCGGGAGCGTATGACGGCCGGGGCGCTGCTCGTGCGTCGGGCAGCTCGGGCTCGGGACGTGCGTTCACGGCACTCGTGCGGCCGGCGCGCGACTGGATCTCGGCACCGGTGCGGCTCGCGATGCGCGTGCGGCGCGCCGTCGAGCTTGCACTCGCGAACTCGCTCTCGCCCGCGGCGCGCGAACTCGCCACGCCGCTGCTGCTCGGTGACCGAAGCGGAATGGCCACGGACACCGACGCGGCGTTGCGCGCATCCGGGCTGGTGCACCTGCTTGCACTCTCGGGGCTGCACGTCACCTGGCTCGCGAGCGTCGCACGCGCGGTGGTGGCCGCCGCGGGCGGTGGCCCAGTGGCTCGCGGCGTGGGCGGGGCACTGGCCGCACTGGTCTACGCGCTGATCGCGGGACCGATTCCGTCGCTCGCGCGCGCGGTGGCGGCCGAGTCAGTGGCGGCACTCGCCGCCACACGCGAGCGCGCCGTGGATCCGCTGCAGTCGCTCGGGATCGCG
>CAZADU010000181.1:0-12340 GCA_964483945.1 uncultured bacterium | reverse complement strand
GCAGACCGTGAGCGTGCTGGGCTGGGACCCGAACCGCATCCTCAAGCGGCGCGAGCGCATCGACGCGGTCACGCCCGCGGCACTGCACGACTCGTATCGAAAGTACCTGCCGGCGGATCACTACTCGGTCATCAGGCTGTCGCCAGAGATGGTGAAGGCGAGTCCCTAGGACGAGGTCCAGGTGTCATACGAAGGGCCGCGGCCTGCTCGGTCGCGGCCCTTCGTGCATCACGGAACCGCGCTCAGGCGGCCGCGACCGATGAACCCGGCTCGCCTCAGTGCGTCCCACGCTCCATCCGCACCAGCCGCGCGTTCCCGGCGCGCGCGACGACGTGCTCACCCGGGCCGGCGGCGTGCAGCGAATCGTCGGGGAGCACCACCCACACCTCGCGTCCGAGGGAGTCCAGCATCGCGCCCGCCTCGCCCGCGGGCCACTGGCCGCCGGCGAGTGCGGCCGCGGCTGTCGAACGCAGCGCCAATGCTCCCGTCGGATGCCCCCACTTGCGCGCCATGAAACTACCGCTCCAGAGCAGCGCTCGCCCGGTCTCGCCCGCAAGCGCAGGGGCCGCGCCGCGCGTGGTGTCCTGCGTCGCGTCCACGAGCACGGCGTCGCGAGGTGCGAACTCGGCCACCGCGCTGACGATCGCGGCGCCCGGTCGCGACGGCGAGTCCCCGCTCGCCGCACCCTGGTGTGCGTAGGCCCAGCCGATGCACGCGAGCGTCGGCAGTGCCGAGACGGCGAGCAGCCCCAGGGCCGCGCCGCGCAGGCGCCGCGGCACGCCCGCCCACGCCACCGCGGCGGGGGCCGCGGCGAGCAAGAACGCGAGGTTCAGGAACTTGCTCTGGTTCTCCCCCCCGATCCGCAGCAGGCAGGCCGGTACCACCAGTGCCGCCAGCATGGCAAGCAGCACCGGCCGGAGCACGTCGCCGCGCTGGCGCCGCGCGAGCACAAGCAGCGCGGGCGGCACAAGCCACGCGCCGGCGAAGAGCGCCGAGAACGCCCCGGACGCGTTGAGCGCCAGCCGCGGCCCGGCAGAGGTCGCGTCGGGGCCCGCGACCGGCGTGGCGATTGAGGCGAAGTAGGGCACCAGTGCCAGCAGTGCGGCCGTGACCGCGGCCAGTGCATGCAGCGCTCCCCTGCGCACTTCGCGCGACCGCGTCGCGCTCACGGCAGCGCCAGCCAGCACAGCGCCCGCGATCGCCAGCCCGCCTACCGGATGCAGGAAGCTTGTGGCCGCGACGATCGCACCGAGCCGCACGGCCGCTCGCGCGTCGCTTCTCGCGAGCGTGTCCGCCAGCGCGAGCGCGGCGAGCGCCGTGGCGGCGAGCGCCCACGCGAACGGTGTGATCACCACGAACTTGTCGAGTGGCAGCACCAGCGACGGGTGCAGCCAGCCCGGATCGAGCGCACGCATCGCGTGGTCGGCGCCATGTTCGAGCGCCTGGCGCCACTCGGCCATGCCGCGCACGCTGCCGGAGGATGCGCGCAGCGCCAGCACGGCCCACGCAAAGGGTGCCGCACCGGCAAGCGCCAGCAACTGCGCCAGCACCGCCGCGCGGGGCCCGGCACCGAGCCGACGCGCGAGTGCGGCCACTGCGAGCAATGCCGCCACTGCGGCGGTGGCGTTGGCCCACACCAGCGGCGCGTACGCGCCCGGCTTCGGTGCCAATGCCAGCCAGCCCGCGGCCCAGGCGTGCAGCCCCCAGAAATAACGCAGCGGTAGTCCTGCGAAGAACGGATCCTCGGGCGGCAGGTGTCGCGCGGCTGCCCACGCGACTCCCGCGTGGAACGCGCCGTCCGAGCGAGCCGAGAGTGCGGGGTGCAGCACGAGCGCTGCCGCGATCGCGACACCGGTCGCGAGGGCGAAGCCAAGTACCCGCGAACGCTCGACTGGCCCGCGCCCCTGCCCACCGGGGTGCAGTGCCTCCCATGCCGCCAGCAGTGAAGAGACCGCGGCGAGTGAGCGCGCCGATTCCATGAGCCCCAGTCCGGCGAGCCGCGCCAGGGCCAACACCGCCCCGCACGCCGCGGGTGCCAGCAGCAGAGCCAGTGCCGCGCGCGGCCCGCTGCCCGCGGGTGCGACCCGGCGCGCGAGCCATGCACCGGGCACGAGGGCGAGTGCGGCGGCGGCGGCGGCAGTGGCGAGCGGGCCCGTCAACGCGCCGGGCCGCACCGCCGCCACCGCTGCGGCCAGCGCGCACGCGAACCACGCGGCGCGTGCCATGGCTTGGCCGCTCATCGCGCGCCTCGTGTAGAGTGCCGCGTCCGCTGCGAGCCCCGGAGGGTGTTCCCATGCCTCATGCCGACCGCGAGCCCCGACTGCCGGCCACTGTGTGGTGGCTGCTGGCGCTCGGCGCGACGGCACTGGCGTATGCGCACATTCGCTGCACCGTGATGATCCCGGACGCGGCGCGCTTCAGCTTCGACAGTGCCGAGTACGCGCTCGCCGGCCGCACCTGGCTCGAGACCGGCCGGCTCGCCACGCCGTTCGTGCACCCGGCCGCGCTCGGCGCCTCGCCCGGCCCACCCTACCCGCTCATCGTGGGCCACCCGCTGGTGCCGGCGCTGGACGCGCTCGCGTTCGCGCTGTTCGGGCAGGACCCTCTGGTCACGCTGCTGCCCGCCGTCGCGGGCTTCGTGGCCACGGTGCTGCTCGTGGCACGGCTCGCCCTGGCGCTGTCCGGCTCGCGCGCGGCCGCGCTCGGTGCGGCCGGGTCGTTCGCGGTCACCCCATGGGCGTTGCGCTTCGCGAGCGAGGGTCTCTCGGAGATGCCATTCACCGCGCTGCTCACCGCGTCGTTTCTCGTGCTGTGGCGGCTGCCCGAACGGCCGCGACCGTGGCTGCTGGGCGCGCTGTTGGGGCTGGCACAACTCACACGCCCGGTTGCGCTGCCGCTCCTGCCCGCGTTCGCGTTGGGTGTGCTGGTCCTGAGCCCCCGCGGCCGTGCGCTGTCGTTCGGGGCAAGAGCACTGCTCGCCTTCGCGCCTCTCGCCGCGCTCATCGCGCTCTACAAGTGGGTCGCGATCGGCACGCCGTTCGCCGAGGTGGGCGGTTACCTGTTGCTCACCGGCGCTGCACCGGAGTTCGTGGTGGCCAAGCTCAATCGCATGACGCCACCACCCGACGCGCTGGCGTGGATCCGCGAGCATCCCGGCGAGTGGTTCGCCAAACTGGTGCGCAACGTGCAGTCGGTGGGCTACGGCGCGCTGTGGCTGAGCGGGCGCTGGCCCGTCGTCGCCGCCGCACTCACCTGCGCGCTGGTCGCCTTGCGAGGACCGGCGCGCGCGCGCGGCTTCGTGCTCGCGTTCGCCTCGGCCGCGCTGCTGCTCACCGGACTCGCCTCGGCCACGGTTGCCGATCCACGCATGCTGTTCCCACTCCTGCCTGTCGGGTTGGCGCTGGGCTTCGCGGGGATCGCGCGCGCGCTCGAGGCTGTCGGCAGCGGCAGGCGCGGGCTCGTGGCGGCCGCCGCACTGGGTGCGGTGCTGCTCACGCTCGTGCCGCTTGCGCGCGAGTGGCGGCAGGCACTGGCCGGCGGTCTCGCCGGTCGCAGCGAGTTCCGCGAGAGCGAGTGGCGCGGCCTCGGACTGTCGGTGCGGCCCCTGCTCCCCGAAGGCGGGCTCGTCGCCAGCGACGCCGCGCCTTGGGTGGCCTGGTTCACGCGGCGTCCGGTCACGCTCGTGCCGCTGGGTCCCGACGCACTGGTGAGCGGCCCCGAGCGACTGCGCCCCGCCGCGGTCGTGCTCACTAACGAGTGGCTCATCTCGCGGCCCGGCGAAGAGGCGTGGAAGGTGTTGTTCGACCGCAGGGAGCCGCCGGCCGGATTCGAGTTCGCGGGTCACGTGCGTTCGGGCCGGCTCGAGGCCGTGGTGTTCCGCCGCATCGGCTCTCCTTAGCATGGTGGGCCAAGCCTCCTTGGCCCGACATCCTTCGACCGCCACCGGAAGCCCCGCGCGTTCCGTGCGCGGCGCTCTCCCGGCCGTGCGGGACCATACACGTTGACCCCGGCTATCGGGTATGGCGGGCATCGTCCCGTCGCGCCCGTGAGCGTGACCGGGCGGCCGCCGCTTGTCGCGCGCCCCCGGCTCCCGGCATGATGCGCGTCCGATGCGCACCCTCCCGGTCCTCGCCCTCGCTGCCGCTCTCTCGCTGTTCGTCCCGGAAGCGCACGCCGCCCGCAAGCGCGCGCCCGTCACGGGGCTGACGACCGCCGAACGCAAGCTGGCCGCACGTGTGGACCACCACGTTCCCCAAGCCCTGCTGCTCCTCGAGCGAGCGGTCAACCAGAACAGCGGCACGATGAACCCGGCAGGCGTGAAGGCCGTCTCGACGATGTTCGCGAGCGAACTGGATGCACTCGGGTTCCGCACGCGCTGGGTTGACGGCGCGGCGTGGGGGCGCGCCGGCCACCTGATCGCCGAGCGAGGCTCGAAGGGCCCCAAGGTGGTGTTGGTCGGCCACCTCGACACGGTGTTCGAGGCCGACAGCCCGTTTCAGCGCTTCACGCGAGTGGACGACTCCACCGCCACCGGACCTGGTGTCACCGACATGAAGGGCGGCAACGTCATCATGCTGGTCGCCCTGCACGCGCTGAAAGACCAGGGCGAACTGGACCGCATGCGTGTCACGGTGGTGCTCACGGGAGACGAGGAGCGGCCGGGCTCGCCACTTCTGTCCGCGCGTGCCGATCTCGTGAGCGCGGCCGAGGGTGCTGCCGCGGCACTCGGTTTCGAAGACGGCGACGGCGACCCGCACCACGTCGTGGTGGCGCGCCGCGGCAGTTCCACGTGGGTCTTGCGCGTGCGCGGTACGCCGTCCCACTCCTCGCAGGTGTTCCGCGAGGACGTTGGCCCGGGGGCGATCTTCGAGGCCGCGCGCCTGTTGCAGGCGTTTCGCGACTCGCTGGCGTTCGAACCCTACCTCACCTACAACCCCGGCCTGATCGCGGGTGGCACCACCGTGTCGCACGACCCGGTCTCGGCGCGCGCTTCGGCGTTCGGAAAGAACAACGTCGTCGCCGAGAGCACGCTGGTGACCGGCGACCTGCGCATGCTGTCCGAGGAGCAGCACGAGCGCGCTCGCGCCGTGATGCGGCGCATCGTGGCCTCCACCACGCCGGGCACGTGGGCTTCGATTGAGTTCTCCGACGGCTACCCCCCGCTCTCGCCCAGTGAGGGAAACCGCAAGCTGCTCGCGATGCTGGACCTGGCCAGCCGCGATCTCGGGCTGGGCGGGCTCGAACCCGTGGACCCCTCGCGCGCGGGTGCAGCCGACGTCAGCTTCCTCGCCGGCCGCGTGCCCATGATCGTGGATGCGCTGGGCCTGAAGGGGTCGGGCGGTCACACCGTGCAGGAGCGGGCCCGTCTCAAGAGTCTCGGCTGGCAGGCCCAGCGAGTGGCCGTGACGCTGTCGCGACTCGCACGCGCGACTCGCTGAACCGGGGCATCGGCTCGCGGGCTGACGAACGGCTCGCCGGCGGACGCGATTCCGAACGAATGCGGTTGTAGCGGGCCCGAACCTATCGGACAATGCGGCTACCCCACGCCTTTGACACTGGAGCCGCCCCCGACATGCACACGGACGAACGGACGGCCGCGCACGTCCGCATGCTGCACGCCATCTTCGAGGAGCAGGCCCGCGAGACGCCCACGGCGGTCGCACTCGACGTACCGCCGTGCCAACCCGGGCAGCCGCGGGTCCGGCTGACGTACGCCGAACTGGACGAGCGCGCCGGCCGCCTCGCGGCGGCACTCGCGACCCATGTGAGCGGCGAGAGCGTCGTGGCCATCCAGCTCCCCCGTGCGGGCATGTCGCTGCCCCTCGCACAGCTCGCCGTGCTCAAGGCGGGTGCGGCCTGGACGTGCATCGAGCCCGGCACCTCCGAGGAGCGCCTGCGCTGGCTGCTCGACGACTCGCGGGCCGTCGCACTCATCGCCGACGGGGCGGAGCGTCAGGCTGCCATCGCAGCGGGCTTCCCCTCCGGGCGCATCGTGAGCCCCGATGCGGAATCCCAGCGATCCGTGACGCCTCACTGGCTCGGGCCCGACACACTCGCCTACGTCATCTACACGTCGGGCACCACCGGGCACCCGAAGGGCGTGATGATCGAGCACCGGAGCGTTGCGAATCTGGTACGCGCCGATGCCGCCCACTTCGGGCTCGGGCCGGGAGACCGCGTCGCACAGACGTCGTCGGCCGCATACGACTCGTCGGTCGAGGAGATGTGGCTGGCCTGGGGCGCGGGTGCGACGCTCGTCGTGGTAGACGACGACCGTGTTCGTTCGGGCCCCGACCTGCTGCCGTGGCTGCGCGAAGAGGGCATCACCGTGTGGTGCCCCGCCCCGACACTGCTGCGCATGACGTGCAGCCTGGACCCCGCGCGTGACCTGCCGGGCGTGCGGCTGCTGTACGTGGGTGGCGAGGAACTCACGCCCGACGTTGCTCGCCTGTGGTCCCCCGGGCGCAGGCTCGAGAACGGCTACGGCCCCACCGAGTGCACGGTCACCGTGCTGCGTGCCACGGTGCACGCCGGCGAACGCGTGACGATCGGCCGCCCGGTGCCGGGGAACCGTGCGCTGGTGTTGGACGAATCGCTCGACGAGGTACCCGCTGGCGGGACCGGAGAGCTGTGCATCGCGGGCGTGAGTGTGGCGCGCGGCTACCTGCGCCGGCCCGAACTGACCGCCGAGCGCTTCCCCGTGCACCCGCGCTTGGGCCGGCTCTACCGCACCGGAGACCTCGTGCGCCGCCTCCCCGACGGTGACCATGTCTTCCTCGGCCGCGCGGACACGCAGGTGAAGCTGCGCGGCCATCGCATCGAGTTGACCGCCATCGAGAGCGAGCTGTGCCGCTGCGACGGTGTGCTCGAGGCCGGCTGCCGCGTGCAGTCGAACGGCTCGGGCCCGGAACTGGTGGCGTACGTGGTGACCGCGGACGCACTCGAGCCCGACGCCGGAGCACTGCGCGCCGCACTGCTGCGCACACTGCCCCCGCCCATGGTGCCATCGCGATTCGCGCGACTCGACGCACTGCCGCGTGCCGCGCTCTCGGGCAAGCTCGACCGCAAGGAACTCCCGGACCTCGCCCACGCCCCCGCACGCGCGGCGGCAGGACGCGGCCCCGCCGATGCTCATCAGCGCGCGATCACGGCCGCGTTCGCCAAGCATCTGCCAGCGGCGCTCGAGGCCGGAGTCGAAGCCGACTTCTTCCTCGATCTGGGCGGCAACTCGCTGCTCGCCGCACAGGTCATCTCGGAACTGCGGCGCGACCCCAGGCTCGCCTCGCTCACGGTGCGCGACCTCTACGAGACCCGCACGGTCGAGCTACTGGCACGGCGCGTGCCGGTGCGGTTCCCTTCGCGCATCGAAGCTGCGCCGCGGCAGGCGGACACGCCGCGCGAACAGCACGTCTCTCGTGGTGCTGCGCTGGGTGCCGCCGCTCAAGTGGCGGTGCTGGCGTTGGGACTGTTAGCCACCGTGAACGCATTGTGGTGGCTCGGGTTCCGCGCGGTGCCCGCGCTCGCGGGCACGCTCGGCATCACGGCGTTCGTGCTGCTGCTGCCGAGCCTCGTGCTCGGGGCGGCCCTTGTGTGGACGGTCGTCGCGGGCACGGCGACAGTGGCGGCCAAGTGGCTGCTGATCGGACGCTACCAGCCCAGCCGGCACCCGTACCTGGGCTCGATGTACGTGCGGCACTGGGTGGTGGGCCAGCTCTCGCGCAGCCTGCCGTGGGACCTGCTGGAGAGCACCGGGCTGCGCGCCTCACTGCTGCGAGCACTCGGTGCGCGCATCGGGCGCGACGTGCACCTGCATCGCGGCGTGGCGCTGCACCATGGTGCCTGGGACCTGCTCGACATCGGTGACGGTGCTTCGCTCGGGCGCGACGTCTCGGTGGGGCTCGTCACGTACGATCGGCAGCAGCTGGTGTTCGCGCCGGTGCACATCGGCCGGGACGCCACGCTCGACACGCGCGCGCGCATGGGCCCGGGAAGCACGCTCGGCGAGCGCGCGTTCCTCGCCCCGCTCTCCGTACTCGCTCCCGGCGCCCAAGTGCCGGCCGACGCACGCTGGGATGGCGTGCCCGCCGCACCCGCGGGCTCCTCGCCGCCGGCCCCGACCAGCTCGGCCGAGTCGCGGCGCGCAAGTGTGGCGCACACACTCGTGCTGCTCGCGGCCAAGGCCGCGGTGGCACAAGTGACGTTCCTGCCCGCCATGGCGCTCGCCGCGGTGGTGATCGCGGCGTGGGCATCTCCGGGTGCCGCACCCACGTTCACGTCGCTTCCGCTCGGTCCGCTGGCACTGGCGGTGGTGGCGGGCTACGCGCTGTCACTGCCGCTGCAGGCGCTGCTCTGCCGGCTGCTGCCGCGCGTGCAGCCCGGCAGCTACCCGGTACGCGGCGATACGGCGCTCACCGTGCTACTCAAGGAGAGGTTGGTGGAGTCGGCCAACGTCGCGCTATCCGGCACGCTGGCCTGGCCCGTGTGGCTGCGCTGGGCCGGCATGCGCGTGGGACGGCGTTGCGAGATCAGCACCATCGTGGAGGTGACTCCCGAGCTCGTGGACATCGCCGACGACTGCTTCTTCGCCGACGGCATCTATCTCGGCCGCCCGCTCGTCCACCGCGGACAGATGGTGTGCGCGCGCACGTCGTTCGAACCGCACACGTTCCTCGGCAACCACGCAGTGATTCCCGCGGGTGCTCGGCTGCCGGGTGGGATCCTGCTGGGCGTGTGCACGGTGGCGGACCCCGCGCTTGTTCGGCCCGGCACGTCGTGGTTCGGTCATCCCGCCTTCGAGCTGCCGCAGCGCGAGCGGGTCGAGGCTGACGAGAGCCTCACGTTCCGCCCGTCGGCCCTGCGCGTGATCAATCGAGCACTGTGGGAGGTGACGCGACTGGCGCTACCCGTGCTGCCCATGATGCTGATGGCGTATTGGGCCACGCGCCTGCCCACGCTCGAGCGCTCGCTACCGGCAGCCGCCTTTCACCTGGGGGCACTCCCGCTCGCGGCACTCGCCACCGGGGTCGGCCTGTGTGCGCTCACGTGGGTGGTGAAGTGGACGACGATGGGCCGCATGCGCGAAGCCCGGCATGTGCTGTGGTCGTGCTGGTGCAGCCGCTGGGACTTCTTGTTCGAGGTGTGGTCGGCCTACGCGCGGCCCGTGATCGAATCCCTCGAAGGCACACCGTTCGTGGCGTGGTGGCTGCGCGCGATGGGCGCGCGCATCGGGCACCGCGTGGTACTGGGCACGAACCTCGCGCAACTGGTGGACCCCGACATGCTCGAGATCGGCGACGACGCCACCGTGTCCTGCCATCTGCAGCTCCACAGCTTCGAGGACCGCGTGCTCAAGCTGGGTCGCGCGCGCTTCGGCGCCGGCAGCACCGTAGCCGCGGGCGCACTGGTGCTCTACGGCGCCGAGATCGGTGACGGCGCACGTGTGGCCGAGGGCAGTGTGGTCATGAAGCACGAGCGGCTGTTGCCCGGCCACGACTACGAAGGCGCGCCCACGCGGCCGGTTGAAACCGCTGGCGAGCCTGCGGCAAAGGGTTCCGAGGTCGTGGCATGACGAGCACGCTCGCGGTCCCGCCGGCGTTGACGCTGACGCCGGGAGTCGTGGACCTCTGGACCCTGGCACTCGACGTGTCGGTCGAGGCGCGAGCGCTGATCACCGCATCGCTCGACGACACTGAACGCGAGCAGTGGCTCCGCATGCGCGTCGGTGGGGAGCGTTGGGCGGTCGCGCGCGGAGCGCGCCGCCACGTGCTCGCCGCCTACCTCGGCACGCCGCCCGAGTCGCTGCGATTCGACCATGGCGAGTTCGGCAAGCCATGGCTCGCGGATCACCGAGCAGTGCGGTTCAGCGCGTCGGCACGAAACGGGCTGGCCCTGCTCGCGGTCTCGAGCGAGTTCGAACTGGGCGTGGACCTCGAACAGCACGACACGGCGAATGACCCGGAGCAGGTCGCGCGCGAGTTCCTCTCCCCACTCGAACAAGCCGCCATCGCCGCGACGTCACTCGCGGAGAGGCGTGGCGCGTTCGCTGCTGCTTGGACGCGTCATGAGGCGAGGCGGAAGGCGCTGGGCGCGCCGCTCGAGGACCCGCTGCCCGGACTCGCGCCGGGCTCCGCCGTGGTCGTGCGCGCGGTGGCGGTGCCCGAGGGCTTCGCCGCGGCGATCGCAGCGGAAGGCGGGGACTGGCGCGTGCGAGTGCGAGATGCCGGCGAGGTGTTACCGCTCATCTGAGACCACGCGCCCGATCAGAGCGCGCGCGCCAGCCACCGCAGCACGTTGAGCGCGAACTGCCGGTCGTCGTTGCCGGGCACGTTCATCCCCATGGGGGATCGCTTGGAGCCAGCCACCTGCGCGGTGAACATGGCGGCCTCCCCCATCACCACAACGCGGCCGCGGCCGTGCTCGAACGCGAGCCCCTGCGCGCGGCCCGCGGCGGACCGGCGCTTCTCGGGTGGCACGCGGTCGATGGACTCACCGAGGCGCACCAGCAGGTCCTCGGCGCTTGCCGAGAGCGCCAGCACAGACGCCGCGCCCGGCGGGCCCGCGAGTGACTGCCCGGTAAATGCGACCACGTGGCGTACGCGCTCGGTCGAGTCTCGCCCCACCACGATCGGATGCGACTCGTGCAGGCCCTTCCCGGGGCGGAAGTGAAGGATGGTCTTCCGCGCATCCTCGCTGCGCCCGGGGTCCGCCGTGTAGGCCGCGTGCATTCCCACGCCGAACGACTCGCCCAGCGAGCGGGCCGCATCGCCCATGGGCGCGTGATCGGCGATCAGCAATAGAGCACCGCCGCGCTGCACCCAGACTTCGATGGCGCGCACCTCCGCGGGCGTGAACGCGGCGTGTGACGCCTCGGGCCGGTCCATGTCCTCGTGGCCGAGCGCATTGGCGATGACCAGCAGGTCGGCGCGAGAGAGCACGGCGCTGTCGAGCGGCGCGGCGTTCGGCGTGACGCGCCAGCCATCATGACGTGCGAGTGCGGCGAACGGCCGGTAGCGACCCGACGTGCGATGGAACTCGTGATGCGCTTCGTCGAACAACATCCGGGGCGCGCGCTCGGCCAGCGCAGGGCGTGCCACGCGCGTGTCGAACGTGGTGTCGGGCTCCTGCTGGGCAATAGCGGGGCTGGCCAGACAGAGTGCCAGCAACCACGAGAGCCGCGAGAAGTGTTGGCGCTTCCCTCGCACTCCATGCAGCCGGGGGTCATCGTGGCCGTGCGCGCTGCTGATTGGCTTGCCTTTCATCTGCGCTCCTGGGTGAAGATACCCCCGAGTCCTTCGGGTCCGCTGGCGGCCGGGCCCTGATCTCCGGCGCATGGCAGCAGATCCCGGGCACGATGGCCCGAGTCGGAATCGCGAGCCGACCCGAGCCCCTCAGCGCACCACGACGATCCGGGCCGTGCGCACGCCGGTCGGGTGCGTGAGCTTCATCCCGGTCCCCGATCGGCCAGGAAGTAGCGCCGCTGCGGGTCCTGCGGCCCCGTGCCGATCTCGCGCACCAGCCCGCGGCCGACCATGCGGGCGAGCCGGGTGCGCGTGGCGCGCGAGGTGAGGCGGATCGCGGCGGCGATCTCGCTCGTGAGCCGTCCCTTGCCGCCGGCGAGGCTCGCGAGGATGGCCTGGTCGGTCTCGTCGAGCACGGGGCGCCCCACCCGCCCGGTGGCGATCGTGACCCGGAAGCGCGTGGCGAGTTCCTCGAACACCGGCGCCGCGAGCCCGGACTCACGGCAGGCGGCGGTCATGCGCTGGATGCCGCTGCCCCACTGCTCGACCAGGCCCAGCGCGTGGAAGATGCGGCCGATCACCCGGTTGCGCAGCTTCGAGACGCCGCGCGGAAGGTCCTCGAGCGTGAGGCCGAAGGGCAGGAGGCCCGGGTTCTCGACCTCGAGGCGGTCGTCGAAGATCGAGAGGCGCAGCGGCGCGCCGCGCTGCGCGTAGTCGGTATGGGCCACCGCGTTGATGATCGCCTCGCGCACCGCCGCGGGCGGCAGGCTCCAGCGCTCTTTGCGGCGCACGGCGCCGATCTCGGCGCCGTGCAGGGCGTGCTTCTGGACGAAGGCGATCGCCTCCTCGATGGCGCGCACGGGCAGGGAGCGGATCTCGGCGCGATCGACGCTGCGGCTCCTGTCGGTGCCGTCGAAGCGGCCCGCCTGGATCCAGGCGTCCGGGAAGTGGCGCTCGCGACCTTTCCCGAACAGGATCATCCCGCCCACGGTCGGGACCTTGCGGCCCTGGTGGTCCGTCAGGAGTCGCAGGGTGTACAGATCGCGGCGGGCGAGCTTGCGGAAGGCGGCGAACGACTCGGAAGCAGCTCGGAAGTCGAGGGC
>CAZADU010000180.1:0-6450 GCA_964483945.1 uncultured bacterium | reverse complement strand
CGGGTCGTGTCTCTCCCAGTGCGCGGATCTCGCCCGACTCGAACGCCGGCATGAGCTGCTCGAGCGCGCCGGTGGGGGACTGCATTCCGCGGCCCGACCACAGCAACTGATGGAAGTCGGGCACCAGCCACAACGACTTGGGTTCGGCCGCGAGCCGCTTGCGCAGCTCGAGCAGCCGCTTCTCGAGCATGCCGACGAACGACATGCCGGCGTTCAACTGCGGCGCACCCGCCTCGTACACGCGCCAGCCCGCGCGTGACAGGTGCGCGGCGACGCGACGCGCAAGCGCGGTCTTGCCCACACCGGACTCGCCCACCACCAGCACCGGGCGCGGCGGCTGCGAGGTGAGCGCCTTGACCACGCGCGCGAAGCAGACATCGAGCGCAGCCGAAGTGTAGACCGGTGGCTCGGGCATCTTGCCGCGCTCGTGCCAGTGGCCGATCCCCTTCAGGTCGGCCGCCCCCTCGGGCTCGGAGCCGGGGAATCCGCGCGAACGGCGCGGGGACGCGGGGGCGGACTCGAGTGCGGCTTCGAGCGCGGTGATCAGCGGGGCCACGAGCACGGGATCCTGTTCCGCCAGCACGCCATGGAGCACATCGTCGAGCTTCTCCGGGTCCGGAAGCTCAACGCCCTCGATCGTCAGTGGTGACACCGTCGCTCGGCGACGCAGGAACCGCTCGAGTGCGACCGAGTGACCGGTGTTGCCCCACTGCAAGTCGAGACGGACGATCACACGGCCCGCCAGTTGCGGATCATCCGGGTGCCATGCCTCGAGCACGCGCAGGATGCCGTCGCCGTTCCACGGATGGAAGCGGTTGAGCTGCGAGACCAACAGTTCCTCCACCTTCTCGTCGGCCGGGCGGCGCACGAGCGCGTCGAGTGCGGCGACGGCCGGGTAGAGCCGCTCCCCCTGCACCAGGTCCACCAGCACCGAGGCGGGCACCTTCGGGTCGGCGAGCATCTCGACCGCGTCAGCGTAGCCGGGCAGCGTCATCAGGTGCTCAGGCCGTGTGACCTCGGGCGAGACCTGCGTGATCTCGTGCAGCAGCATGTACACGCTGCGCAGCAGCGGGTCGGTCATGCCGCGGTCGGGCTCGGGCGCGGGGGGCGCCGAGGCAGTGTTCGGAGCGGCCGGCGGCCGGGACTCTTGAGCCTTGCGCCGGTAGAACGCATAGCCCAGCAGCGCGACGAGTGCGAGCCCGAGCAGGTATTCCATGGAATGGGGTACCGGGGAAGGAGGCACCAAGGAGGGGATTTGTATCAGCATCCCGAGCGCGGCGGCCCGCGTCAAGACGTGGGTTGCGCTCGAGAGACTGCTGCAGGGATCGCCGAGCACGGGCCGAGCCCCGCGGCCTCCGCGCCTCAGGCTTCTCGGGCGAAGGGCTCAGCTCGCGGAGCCCGCCTCGCGGGCACGCCATTCGTCCAGCACATCGCGCAGGGTCTCGCTCAGCGCGCGTCGCACGCCCCAGCCCGCATCTCGCGCCGCGCGCGAGGGGTCGCCCACCAGCCACGGAGTGTCGGCCGGTCGCAGGCGCGCCGGGTCCACTTCGATGCCGATCTGAAGCCGGGCCATTGCGGCCAGCTCGGCGACCAACTCGCGCAGGTTCACGCCAGAGCCCCTGCACAGGTTGTAGACCTCGCCTCGCACACCGTGTTCGAGCAGTGCGACGTAGCCCTCGGCGATGTCGCGCACGTCGGACAGGTCACGCGTGACGTCGAGATTGCCCACGCGCAGCACGGGTTCGGCCCGGCCGGCTTCGATCGCGGCGATCTGCTGTGCGAACGACGGCACCACGAACCGTGGCGTCTGCCCCACGCCCGTGTGCGCGAACGGCCGGGCGAGCACCACGTCGAGCGCGTGCGCATCGGCGTAGGCGCGTGCGACCTCCTCGGCCGCGGCCTTGCTGAGCGCGTAGGGGCTCACGGGTGCGAACGGCGACTCCTCGCTCGCGCGCGTGCCGGGCTCGACGGGGCCGTACACCTCGCTCGTGCTCACCACCAGCACTCGCGCCTGGGGTGCGTGCGTGCGCACCGCCTCGAGCAGCGACCACGTGCCGCTGACATTGGCGCGAAACGTCTCTTCGGGGGCCTCGAACGAGCGTGCCGCACTGCTCTGCCCGGCCAGGTGCACGATGGCGTCGGCGGGCGCGGAGCACACGGCCGCCGCCGCCTGCGCCAGCTCCGAGAAGTCGGCCTCGATCCAGTCCTCCACCGGAGTGCCGGCGGGCGGAGCGCCGAGGCCGGCGCCGCGCACGCGCGCGCCGGCGGCGGCCAAGGCGCGCGCCAGGTGCGGGCCCACGAACCCGCCCCCACCGGTGACCAACACGCGAGCGCCGCGGATCACGCGGCCGCTCCGCGTCTCGCCAGGCTCACCAGCTCCTCGGCGCGCACATGACGGAACGCGAACAGCAGTGCGAGTGCCACCGCTCCCGCCACCGCTCCCGCCGCCAGCAGCGCGAACCACGGCGTGACGAGCATCGACGCGATGCGAGCACCGGCCCACGCGCCAGCGGCGACCGCCAGCGCGGGCACGGCGAACGGCTCCCACAGGATGCGGCCCGTGCGCCAGCCGAGCGCATGCGCCAGTCGCAGCGCAAACCACACCGCGGCCACGGTGTTGGCGATCGCGATTGCCACCAGCGCGCCGGCCAGTCCCATGCGAGGGATCAGCAACGCGCCCAAGATGGCATGCAGCACGAGTGCCAGGCCCGACCACTCCAGCTCGATGCCGGTGCGGCCCGCGCCGCGGGCGATCGCCCCCGACACACCGCCCACCACCGCCGCGTAGGCCGCGACCGCGAGCCCGCGCAGCGCCAGTGCGGCGTCGTCGTCGGCGTGGCCGAGCCACGCGGTGAACAGCGCCGGGGCCGAGGCCACGAGTGCGGCCGTGAGCACCGCCGCGGCGGCGGTGACAAACCGGCCCGCGCGGCGATGCAATGCTTCGAGCTGTGCCAACTGGTCTCGCGCGTGCAGCACCGAGGCTTCGGGCACCATGGCCACCAGCACCAACTGCGCGAACGTGAAACACGCCGCACACACGCGCAGCGCCAGTTCGTAAGGCACCACGGCCGCGAGCCCCACCATGCGTACGATGAGCAGCTTGCCCACCTGCTGATGCGCCACGCCCATGCCATTCGCGGCCTGGAGCGGGAGCCCATACGCCAACGCCGGGCCGAGCCGCCGCCTCGCCGCACGCGGTGAGCCCCAGCGGAATGCGGGCACGCCGCGCGCGAGCAACCACACGCCGGCCACCACTGCCACCACCCAGCCCGCGGTGACCGCGGCGAGGCAGGCTGTGAGGCCGGCATTGCTCACCAGCGCCCACGTCAGAAACGCCACCTGCGAGAGCGACGCCGTGAGCGTGACGCCGTTGGCGAGGTCGAACCGGTCCCAGGCCTGAAGCGCCGCCGACGTGGTGTTGGCGATGCCGGAGGCCACGAACACGAACGCGCCGGCCATGAACGCCTGTGCGGTGAGCGCACGTGCATCGCCGGTGATGCGCAGCAGGTCGAGCGCCGGTTCGCTCAGCACCACGACGAGCGCGAGCCACACCGCGCCCAACACGACGTAGCCCAACACCGCGAGTGTGGCGTACTCGCCCGACTCCCCGCCCGCGTCGCGCGAGCGCGCGGCCGCGCCGAATCGCAATGCCACCTGTGCGAAACCCATATCCATCGCACTCAGCCAGCCGGAGAGCGCGTAAAACAGCGCCCACACGCCAAAGCCCTCCGGGCCGAGCGAATGCACCAACGGCGGGGTGAGTGCCAGCCACGCCAGCATGGCCACGACACGGCCGCTGGCCGAGTGCAGCGAGTTGCGCGCGAGCCGCGTGCCCATTCCTGCGGCCGCAGGCGGAGCGGGCTCACCGGCGGGCGGCGGGGCGGGTGGCATCGCGCTCATTCGGGCGAGCCGGGGCGCTTCAGCGTGAGCGCCAGTAGTCCAGCATGTCCTCGAGCGTCTGCTCGAACGGGATCACCGGCTTCCAGCCGGTGGCCGCGACGAACTTGCTGTTGTCGCCGAGCAGGATCTGCACGTCCGACGGGCGAAGCCTCGCGGGGTCCTGACGCACCTCGATCTTCGCCTTCGTGCGCGCCAGCAACATGTCGAGCACCTCGCGGATGCTCCAGCACTGGCCGCGGCAGATGTTGTAGACCTCGCCCGGTTCGCACTTCTCGAGCGCCAGTACGTAGGCACGCACCATGTCCCGCACGTCGGTGAAGTCGCGCTTGGCGTCTAGGTTGCCCACGCTCAACACCGGTTGCTTGCGGCCCTTCTCGATGTCGGCGATCTGCTTGGCGAAGTCGCTGGCCACGAACACCGGGCCGCGGCGCGGGCCCTCGTGGTTGAAGCCGCGCGTGCGCACGCTGTCCACCTGCCACGACATCCAGTACTGATAGCCGAGCATATCCTGCGCCACCTTGGACACGGCATACGGCGACAGCGGCCGCAACGGGTTCGTCTCTTTGATAGGCACTTCGTCGGGGAACACCATCCCGTATTCCTCGGACGAGCAGGCGAGTTGAATGCGGGTCTTGAGCTTCAACCGCCGCACGGCCTCGAAGATGTTGAGCTGTGCCAGGATGTTGGTGGTGAGCGACTCGGTGGGGGCGACCCACGACGTGGGCACGAACGACTGCGCGGCGAGGTGGAAGATCCAGTCGGGCCGCACTCGATCGATGACGTCATGGGTGGACGTGGCGTCGCGCAGGTCGCACTCATGGAACCTGATCTGATCAGGCTTCAAGTGCTCGACGTTCTCGGTGCGACTGCGCCAGCGCCAGATACCGTGGATCTCGCAGTCGTTCCGGGTGAGCAGGTAGTCGACCAGGTGACTGCCGGCGAAGCCGGTCACACCGGTGATGAGAACACGACGCATGCAGTTCCTCGGAGCGTGGAATGGTTGTGGATTGCCCGGGGAAAGTAGGCGGGTGAGCCCGCCTGCGTCAATCCATCGCGCGCATGATGTACTCGGCTCCGCTTAGCGACGAACCCGATCTCGCGCCGGTCGCCGGCATTCGAACCGATCCTCGAAGCCGCGAGCTGGAGTGCGTGAGCGCGAACGCCTCCCGCGCGAATGCGCGTGAGGCGTTCGCGGCAGTCGAAGCCGCCTACTCGAGTCGACCGAGCACGGTGAGCACGGCGATGGCCACGCCCATCAGGCTCTCGCCCGCGATGATGCCGGATGAGACCGGCACCGTGTAGGCCTCGTTCAGCTTGGGTGCCACGCGCGCGAGGAACTCGCGGATGCATGCGCCCAAGAAGAACGAGATCGCGTAGTAACCATTGAACGTGAACGCCATACCGAGGCCGGTGGGCGACGGGCAGTACTTCGCCTGCTTGGGGAACCAGCGCTCGATCAGCACCAGCACAATACCCAGCAGCGAACCGATCAGCAGACCGATCTGTGCGGAGTGCGGCAGTGCCGCGGGGCCCTTGGCGAGCAGCTCGGCCACGCCGCGCCACACGAGTGCAGCCGGCGCGGGCCACTTCTCGCCTCCCAGCACGTCGGCGTTGGGGACCAGGAAGAAGAACGCCGGGACCACGATGAGGCCTCCGGCCAGTACGCCGAAGAACTGCGCGATGAACTGCTGTCGCGGGTTGGCGCCGAGCAGGTAGCCACTCTTCAAGTCGGTGAGCAGGTCGCCCGCGTGACTCGTGGCACCGGCGGTGATGTTCGCCGTCATGAGGTTCACGGTGACGTCGCCGGGCTTGATCGCGCCGAACGTGAGCTGCGTGATCTTGCTGATGGGCCCGACCGGTGTGACGTCCGTCTCGCCCGTGGCGCGCGCCGCCACGACCACCAGCAGGAACGTGGCGAGCACGGCGATGATGCCCATCCACCACGAGATGTTGAACGCGTAGTGGCCGAGGATCACGATGGCCGTTCCCAGCACGAGTACGCCGCCCGCGAACCAGGTGGATGGCACCTCGATGGCCTCCATCGGGTCCACCTTGCCACTGGGGTCCTTCTTCATGAAGCTCGCCAGCGTGGTGAACGCGCGCGCGACGGTCTTCCAGTTGAGGATGAACAGCAGCAGTCCCGAGGTGACCATCATGGGCACGCCGATCCACAGTGACCACGACGAGATCTTGCGGAAGCTCACGGTCTCGATGTCGCCCGCGCGCACGAACATCGGCGCGAGAATGGCGTAGTTGACGACGGCACCCAGCAGCATGCTCCACGCCTGCCGAAACGAGATGAGCGCCCCGCCGGCCACGAACAGCAGCGAGCCCTCGAATGCGAGCGTGTAGTTCTGAAGCGACCACGGCACCATCGTCGCCATGCCGGTGGCCTTGTCCACGACCTCGCGTGAGCCGAGCCAAGCGTTCTTGATCCAACCCGTGCCCCACGTGGCAGGTATGAATGCCTTCATGCCACCGGGGATGTTGGCGTCTCGGAACCAGGTGATGAGCGCGCCGAACAGCCCTGCGAGGCCGAGCGCCTTGGCC
>CAZADU010000179.1:0-2463 GCA_964483945.1 uncultured bacterium | reverse complement strand
GTCAGGCTCCGGTGCTCGCCGAGTTGATGATGGCATCCACGCTCATCATGAGATAGAGCAGGAACAGGTACAGGATCGAGTAGCGGAACAGTCCCTGTGCGGCCGGCGTGCCGCGCTGGCGGTAGAGCCGCACCGCGCCGGCGATGAAGCCCAGCCCCAGCACGGCCGCGCTCAGAGTGTAGACGACCCCCAGTCCCGAGAGCGGGGCGACTACCATCGTGCTCGCCACCAGCACCAGCGTGTAGAGCAGGATCTGACGGCGCGTCTCCTCCTCGCCGTGGGTCACGGGCAGCATCGGGATACCGGCGCGCGCGTAGTCGTCGCGGCGGTAGAGCGACAGCGCCCAGAAGTGCGGCGGTGTCCAGAAGAACACGATGCTCGCGAGCAGTACGGCGGGCAGCTCGATGCGGCCGGTCACCGCGGCCCATGCGATCAATGGCGCGCTCGCCCCCGCACCTCCGCCGATGACGATGTTCATGGGCGTGCGCCGCTTGAGCCACACCGTGTAGAACCACGCGTAGTAGACGATGCTCGCAAGCGCGATCGCCGCCGACAGCACGTTCGCGGTGAGCATCAGCACCACCAACGCGAGCACGCCCAGCACCACCCCGAGCACTACGGCTGCCATGGGCGGGAGTGCTCCCGAGGGCAGCGGCCGCGTGCGCGTGCGCACCATGAGCGCGTCGATGTCGCGGTCGAAGTAGTGATTGAAGCTCGCGGCCGACGCGGCCGACAGCGTGATGCCGGCCAGCGTGCCCCACAGCAGCAGCGGCGGCGGCCAGCCGAGTGCGGCCAACTGCATCGCGGGCACGCCGGTGAACAGCACGAGCAGCACGATGCGCGGCTTGGTGAGCTCCAGCCATGCGCCAAACGAGGCCACGCGCGTGCGCCCCAGCGGTGCCGGGTTCGCCAGGCTCATCGCGCCACCGCCCCGGAGAGGGAGGGCTTGGTGGTGGGTGCGGCTGCCAGGCGGAACGTTCCGGTGATGGCGAGCGCCAACAGCACGGCGGCCAGTCCGAGATGCAGCGCCGAGACCCATACCGGAATCGCGAGCAACACGTTGGTCACGCCCACGGCTGCCTGCAGCACCACCAGCGCGCCGAGCGCGGCACCGATCGTGCGCACGCTCGCGTCCGGCGAGCGGCGCGAGCGCCACGCCACAGCGAGCAGCAGTGCCACGAGCAGGTAGGCGCCGTAGCGATGCGCCACTTGCAGGCCGATCAGGCCGGTGAGCGGCGGGAACCACTGGCCGTTACACGTCGGCCAGTCGGGGCAGGCAAGGCTCGCGTGGTTCGTGCTCACCATGCCGCCCAGCACGGCCTGCGCCCAGCTCGCGACCGAGGCGGTCACGTACCCGCCGCGCAAGGCGCCCACTCGCGCGGGCTGCTCAGGGCCGGGCGCGGCTTCGTGGCGGGCAACCAGCGCCAGTGTGAGCAGTGCTGCGAACAGCAGCAGCGCCATGGCGAGGTGGCCGCTCACGATGCTCGGGTCGAGCAGCTTCCACACGGTGAGCGCACCCAGCAGTGCCTGCGATAGGTAAAGTGCCAGGCACAGCGCGGCGAGTCCGCCCAGCCGTGCGCGAACGTCGCGGTGCGCGAACGTCCAGGCGCCGGTGGCGAGCAGCCCCAGCCCGGTGATGAGCGCCAGCAGCCGGTGGAACCACTCCATGAGGATGTTGAACTGGAACGGCGGGATGAGCTTGCCGTGGCAAAGTGGCCAGTCGGGGCACGACAGACCCGAACCGGTGGTCCGCACGATCGAACCCACCACGATCAGCACCAGCATGAGTGCGGCGGTCGGGGCGGCGAGCCGGGCGGTGACAGCGAAGTCGCGAGCGGCGGGCATGGGTCCTCAGGGAGGGGCCGCGGATCGCGCGCAAGTCGTTCGGGGCGCGACGATCGGACGGGCCACCGAAACTAGCATAACCGTGGAGCCGCCTCGACCGCGGTGCCGGCCGCGCCTGGCGTCAGCGCTAGGGCGCGATGCGAAGGTCCCTCACCGGCGCGGGCCGCGTCGTGTCGACCTCGCCGCGCAGCAGGAACAGCCCGTCGCCCGGTGGCACGGTCATGACGGTGGTGCGCGCGCCGTTGTTCACGCTGGGCGCCCGCATGCCGAGGATGCGGCGGTACGACATCTCGAGTGGCACGTCGAGGAACCGCTCGGACGGGTTCACGAGCACGATTCCGTTCTGGAAGTCGCGCCGCCAGATGCTGGTGAGCCCGCTCTGGAAGTGCACGTCGTCGAACCACACGTCGCCGGCCAGATCGCCCAGCGCGAACGACACGCCGGCCGCCAAGCTCGTGGTGGGCACAAGCACCGCCTGGTACCTGCGCCACGTCGTGTCCACGTCCACGAAGCGCTCGCCGCGCGAGTTGCCCGCGTAGACGCGAATACGGCGAGCCGGATTCGCCTTGGCCCAGAACGTGGCCGAGTAGCTGCTGCCCGCGCTCAGGCTCAACTGGC
>CAZADU010000178.1:0-2797 GCA_964483945.1 uncultured bacterium | reverse complement strand
GGGGCTCGGTTCAGACTCGTCAGTGAAGTCGGCTCAAGCCGCTTCGCGCAGCTCCTCGTCCGGCGGAACACGGGACGCCCCGAGGGGCAGCTCGGTCTGTTGCGGGGCGGGCTGGGGCACGAGCTTCGCGACGAGCTGCTCGACCGGCCGCGGAACCGGCAGTGCGACGGGCCGTTCGAGCGGCTGAGCGCCCGGCTGCTCGCCCGGCTGCAAAACCGGAAGTGCGACCGGCATTGCAACGGGTAGCGCGACCGACTCATCCGTGGGCACGCCGACCAGCGGGTCCACGCGCTGTCGTTCGGCAAACTTGTGGCGGGCGACCGACTCGGCGTACGCCCGCTCGAAGTCCTGTGCGGCGGCGGCGCGCGAGCACTGGCGCATGGGCTTCGTCGGGCGCTCGCTCAGCATTCGCTTCCACAGTTCGCCCAAGGACAGTTCGGGCGCGGCGACGTGCAGCGAGCCCGCGGGCACTTCGACGTCCATGGGTTCGAGCGTGGTGTAGTTGGCGATCGAGTCGTCGTGGTAACGCGTCACCAGTTCGGCCCAGAACCCCGACGTCGGGTGGTCGTAGATCACGGCGTAGGCGCACTCGCCCGGTAGAGCGTAGAGGCCGATGGTGAGCTCGGGCATCTGGTGCACCAGGTACGTGCCCGCCTCGGCGAATCCTGCCGCGTACAGCTCGTAGTCGGCCACCGCGATCGCACGAGCGTTGCGCCAGCGAGGCTCGCGCACGCGCACGAGCGAGATGTAGTCGGGTGCTCCCTCGCGCACCTGCGGGCGGTAGTGGTTCACCGCCAGGCGCGCGGCCAGGTCGCGCAGCGCCGGCAGCGCGAACAGCACCGCAAGGAGTGCGAGCGGCCAGAGCCAGATCGAGTCCACAGAGCACCTCCCTGCGTCCGGTAAACGCGAGTCAGTTCACCCGCGAGTCATCGGCACGAACGCGAACGGGATTGACCCTCAAACTGAGCCGTAGCCCGGCACCAACCTCACCCGCTGCGCGAAGTCAGCGACCGGAGTCCTTGTGCGGCAAGTCTTTGCGAGGCTAGGCTGCCGAGAAACGATCACAGGCCGCGACCAGCGCTCGTGAGTTGGCGGGGTCGAACGCGCTGTGGCCGCTGTCGGCGGTCAGGATGAACTCCGCCTCGGGCCAGGCGCGGTGGAGCGCCCACGCGCTCTCTGCCGGGCAGACCACGTCGTATCGCCCTTGCACGATGGCCGTCGGGATGTGACGGATTCGCGGCACGTCGCGCAGCAGCTGGTCCTCCGTCTCGAGAAAGCCCCGATTCACAAAGTAGTGCGCTTCGATGCGGGCGAAGGCGAGCGCGAACTCGTCTTCTTCATAGTGAGTAGCCGTGGCGGGATCCTGGAGCAGCTTGCTCGTGGCTCCCTCCCACCCGGCCCAGCGCTTGGCGGCCTGCACGCGCACATCGCGGTCGGCGTGAGTGAGCCGGCGGTGGTAGGCGGCGATCATGTCGCCGCGTTCAGGCACAGGGATGTGCTCCCAGTAGCGCTCCCACATATCGGGGAAGATCGCCGAGGCGCCGCGCTGGTAGAACCACTGCAGTTCCTGCCGGCGCAGCAGGAATATGCCGCGCAACACCAGTTCGGTGACGCGTTCGGCGTGCTTCTGCGCGTAGGCCAGCGCCAGCGTCGAGCCCCAACTGCCGCCGAACACCATCCAGCGATCGATTCCGAGGTGCTCGCGCAGCTTTTCGATGTCGGCGACCAGGTCCCAGGTCGTGTTCTCCTCCAGCGACGCGGTGGGGGTACTGCGCCCGCAGCCGCGCTGGTCGAAGATCACGATGCGGTAGCGTTGCGGGTGGAAGAACCGCCGCATCGCGGGCGTGGTGCCACCACCGGGGCCGCCGTGCAGGAACACGACGGGCTTACCCTTCGGGTTCCCACTCTGCTCGTAGCCGAGGGTGTGCAGCGCCGAGACCTTGAGCAGGCCCGTGTCGTAGGGCTCGGCGGGCGGGTAGGCCCAGGTGAGCGGATCCTTGGCGGGGCTCTCCATCGCGGACTCCGGGGTGCGGGCACGTGCGGCCGAGCGCATGGCGCGCCCGGAAGGGTCAGCGCACGCGCACCACTCGCCGAGACGTCACGAGCCCGGGTGCGCGCACACGCACGAGGTATACTCCGGCGGGTGCCGCGCGGCCAGCGCGATCGCGGCCGTCCCACTCCAGCGTGTGAACACCGGCGCCGCGCTCCCCGCTCGAGAGGCTGCGCACGAGGCGGCCGTCCAGCGAGTAGACCTGCACCTCGGCGCGGCCGCCGTGTGCGAGCGTGAGTTCCAGCTGCAGCCGGCCGGCAGCGTGCATCGGGTTGGGGCCGAGCCGAAGCGACGTGCGCGCCAAGGCCGTCACCGCCGCGGCCGCGGGTGTGGCACCGCCGGCGACCACGTCGTCATCGTCCTCCTCCTCTTCGAGCACGCGCACACTGTCGCGCGCCAGGAATCGGTCACCGCTGGTGAGCGCGCCCGTGAGGACGAGCTCCACACGTGCCGCGGCCGGGAGTGTGGCGAGCACCGCCGCGCGGTCGAAGCGCAGCCGGAGCCTCGGCCCGCGCCGGTCACGGTCGTGATCGCTCCCGTTCGTGTCATCCGGACGCGCCAGGCCAGTGCTGCCGCCCGTCAGGTCGTCGTCTGGTCCGTCGTCAGGTCCGTCGTCGTGTGAGTGCTTGAGCTGAGCGGGGACATCGTTGAGCCGCACGCTCGACAGGTCCACGCTCGCGGGCTCCGTACCCGTCGGCAGCAGGAGCCGCACGTCGAGGTGCCGCCCGCCCTTGCCCCGCTCCAGCT
>CAZADU010000177.1:0-3544 GCA_964483945.1 uncultured bacterium | reverse complement strand
AAGCTCATGATCGAGCCCTGAGCGGGCCCGGCACATGGAGGATATCCAGTGAACTTCGGCGGAACGGAAGTCATGCTCATCGTGCTCGTGATCCTGCTGCTGTTCGGACCGAGCCAGATCCCCAAGATGGCCCGTGGCTTCGGACAGGCGATTCGCGAGTTCAAGAAGGCGCAGCGCGAGATCGGCGACGAGCTCGAGCGCGAGCCCCCGGCCCAGTCCAAGGGCACGACCACGACCTCGAACGACAAGAAGCCGATCGAGTAGCCACCGAGTTGGAAGCACGAAGGGGCGGCCCCGCGAGGGAGCCGCCCCTTCGTGTTCCCGCCGGGCTCACATCCCGCCGCTGCTCCGTAGGTCCGCGATCTCGGACTTGGAGCGCAGCTTGTCGATGTAGCCGTCGAAGAACTTGCGCTGGCGCTGGCTCAGGATCTCGGTCGTGAGCTGTCCCTTGAGCTGGTCGTTCAGCAGCGAGTCGGGCGGCGATGAGACGAGGTCCTTGCGGGCGAACAGCCAGCCCTGCGACGTGCGCACCGGACCGACCACCTTGCCGGCCGGTGCGGCGAGCACCATGCCGAGCAGTTCGGGGCTGCCCGCCAGGCGCGGGTCAGGCTGTTGGCGCGTCATCTGCACGGACATCGCCAGCAGCCGCACGTCACGCGCCGCGTCCTCGAGCGCACGGCCGGCCTTGATGGCCGTGACCACCGAGTCCGCGCGCGGCTTGGCCATGTCCACGCGGGCCTCGGCATCGGCGATCAGGCGCAACTGTTCGCCGACCTCCTCGCGCGTCGGCACGCCGGCGGCGTGCTGCATGGCCACCTGCGCGACCACGAATGCGTCGCCACCTTCGAATACCGAACTCACCTCGCCCTTCGCGGCCGAGAGGCCCCATTCGGCGACCTCGGGGACCGCGAGCAACTGCTGCGGGCCGTTGGACTGGTCGTAGTAACCGGTCTTGAACGTGGACTGGTCCTTCTCGGTGGCCGCCTTGGAGAGCCCCACCGACTTGGCCCGCCCCGCGATGGCCTGCACCTCCTTCTGCTGTTTGCGCAGCGACTCGGAGGACGGCCGCACCTTGATGATGATCTGCGACAGCTTCACCGCACCCGCCGTGGGCGGCGTGCGATTGGCCGACGTGTCCTGTGCCGGGTCCATGAGCTTGAACACCATGACGCGGCCGCCCTCACGCATCGGCTCGATCAGCTCGCCCGGCTTCTTCACACGCACCGCGGCCGCGATCATGCTGCCCAGCTCCTCGGGCGCGAGCCAGCGGTCGATGATGCCGCCGCGCTCGGCATTGGGACCCTCGGAGTAGTCCCGCGCGAGCTGTCCGAAGTCCTCGCCGCGTAGTGCGCGCTCGTACAGGCTGCGGCCCATGTCCATGGCCGCCTTGGTCTCGTCGTCGGCGAAAACGATGGGTACGGCGAGTACTTCGAGCTGAGTACGTGCACTCGACGCCATGCGGGACTTGTACGCCTCATACGTGCTGAGCAGCACCTGCTCGGTGCCCGACGAGCGTCCGGTATCGGCGGCCGGCACGAGCAGCACGGTCGCCGTGGTGCGCTCGTAGCGGTCGCGAAACGCCTGCTGCAACTCGGGTTGCGTGAGCTTGATCGAGGCGAGCAGGCGCTCCTGCAGCTTCTTGACCGGGAGCGACTGGCGAAGCATGTCCTCGAACGGCGCCCACGTGTTGCCCATCTGTGGATTGGCGAGCGCGCCCAGGTACTTGCTGGCGTCGAACTTGCCGTCGGTTTGGAACGCCGGCTGGGCGAGCAGCGCCGTAGGCGGATTGGTGCGCATGCCGACCAGCACCTCGCCGTCGGTGGCCTTGAGCCCGGCCCGCTTCGCCTCCTGGGCGAACATGCGCTCGTTCAGCAGGGCGCGCCACGCGTCGCGCTCGACCGCCTTCAAGTCCTGGTCCGCCGGCTCCGAGCCGAAGCGCTGGCGGTAGGCCATGCGCTGCTCACTCACCGCCATCTGCCAATCCGTCTGGCTGATACCGGTCCCGTTGACGCTGCCGATGTCACCCTTCAGTTGCGCGCTGGTTCCCGGGTCGCCCATGCCACCGAGGAAGCTGAATCCGATGACGAAGGTGAACACGGTGATGACGATGAGGATCCACCAGATGAGCTTCTTCCGCTTGTTGCCGGAGCGCAGGATACTGAGCATCGGGACTCCCGGGAACGATTGGGTCGTGAGGGGGGTGGAGCGGCGAGGGAGTCTAGCAGCCGTGGGAATGCGGGCACAACCACGCCACGGTCCGGCCGATTGCCGGTGCGAGGGCGGGGCGAGAGGCGTGCTGCGGGCACGGCGCGGCGCTCGAACTCGCATTCCGCGATTGCGGCAGGGGTGCCGCTGTGCTACCAGTGGCTCACGACTTCATGCCCGCCGACGGAGCGGCGCCGGGCGCGCTGGTGCGCGTTCAGAACGCTGTCCGGCGGCGTGCGCCGCGAGGGAACGCAGCCGTGCGCACCGAGATCGCCCAACGCCCGCCCGAAGCCGAGGCCCCCGAGCGCACGAGCCGCCTGCCGGCGCTCGTGCTGGACACGCTCGAGATGGGTGCCGTGGCGCTCGATCGCGAGCGGCGCGTGGTCTACGCCAACCGGCGCATCGAGGAACTGCTCGGCGTCGAGCCGGGCGCGCTGCTGTCGCTGCCGGGCAACCGGGTGTTCCCGGGCGCCGACGCACGCTGGCTCAAGGGGGCGTCGCGCGAGTCCCGAGACTTCCGCATCGAGGCCGGCGACCGCGACCTGACGCTGCGCGGCGAGTCCGTGCCCATGCGCGACGAGGACGGCGAACTGGCGGGCTCGGTGGTGATCGCCGAGGCCATCTCGGAGTCCGAGGACGGCGAGTTCCAGAAGAAGATCGACCGGCTGGTCTCGCTCGGCGAGCTGTCGGCCTACGTGGCACACGAGATCCGCAATCCGCTCACGGGCATCCGTACCACCGTCCAGTTCGTGGCCTCCAAGCTCAAGGCCCGCGACCCGAGGCGCGAAGACCTGAACGACGTCATTCAAGAATTGGACCGCATCGAGCAGATCATCACCGGCCTGCTGATGTTCGCCCGGCCACCGCAGAGCCGGTCACAGTCTTGCGACCTGCACCAGGTACTGGAGCGCACGCTCGATCTGCTGGCGCTACAGCTGACGGACGCCAAGGTGCAGGTCACGCGCGAGCTGGGCGAGGACCTGCCGCTGGTGATCGCCGACCCCGACCTGCTGCAGCAGCGGGCGCGGGCGCTGCAGCTGCCGATCGAGCTGCAAATCTGGACACGGGACACGCCGTCACAGGCACACCGGGCAGGCACACTGAAAATACAGCCCGTGTCGCTGACCGTACCGACCATCGCGGGCACTCTCGACCCGGCCAATGCTGTCTATGTGATAGAAACCCTCCGACAGGCGGTGCAAGGCTGCCTCTGCGACACCTATCAGGCGATGGTGACCGGACCAGTGCAAAAATCTGTTATCAACGACGCGGGCATTCCGTTTATCGGACACACCGAGTTTCTGGCACAAGAGACCGGCACCAGCCAGGTTGTCATGAT
>CAZADU010000176.1:0-2892 GCA_964483945.1 uncultured bacterium | reverse complement strand
AGGTCGATGGCCTCGTCCACGTGGCGCGTGCGCACCAGCGGTAGGACGGGCATCATGAGTTCGGTCCACAGGAACGGGTGGTCGGCGTCCACCTCGCAGACCACCAGCCGCTTCTCGGGGCCACACGGGATGCCGGCCTCGCGCAGGATGACCGCGGCGTCCTTGCCCACGAACTTGCGATTGATGACCGCGTACTTCCGGGGTCCCCGTTCGCTCTCGAGGATCAGCTTTCGAAGCTGCTCGGTCTGGTGCGGCGGTAGCACGATCGCTCCCGATCGCGACAGGTTCTCCTTGAGCCGGTCAGCGACGAGCGAAACACACAGGATCTCCTTCTCGTCGGTGCAGATGATGTTGTTGTCGAGCGACGCGCCCATGACCAGATCGCGCGCGGCCTTCTCGAGGTCGGCGGTCTCGTCCACCACGGACGGCGGGTTGCCCGGGCCCGCGGTGATGGCCTTCTTGCCAGCGTCCAGCGCCTCCTTCACCACTCCGGGGCCGCCTGTGACGACGTTCAGTCGGATGCCCGGGTAGCGAAGCAGCGCCTTGGCCACGTCGAGTGTGGGTTCCGCCACAGAGTGCAGCAGCGGCTCGGGAGCGCCGGCACGGCGCGCGGCGCGGTTCATGAGGTCGATGGTGAGCGATGAGACGCGGCGGGCGTTCGGGTGCGGGCAGAACACGCACGTGTTGCCGCCGGCGATCATCGAGATGCCGTTGTTGATGATGGTCTCGCTCGGGTTGGTGACCGGCGTGATCACGGCGATGACGCCATAGGGCGCGCGCTCCATCAGCGTGAGCCCGTGATCCCCCGTCCACGCCACCGTGTCCAGGTCCTCCGTGCCGGGCGTCTTTGCACCCACCAGGCGATTCTTGAGGATCTTGTCGTCCACGCGCCCGAGCCCGGTCTCGTCCACAGCCAGCTTGGCCAGGATCTCAGCGCTCGAATGGATGGTGTCGCGGATGGCGGCGATGACCCGGTCGCGCACCGCGAGCGGAGTCTCGCGCCATGCCTCGAACGCACGCCGGGCAGCGGCCACGGCGTCGTCGAGCGTGGCATGGATGCCGAGTGGGCGCGCCGCCGCCGGATCGGCCGGGTCGTGCTCGAGGCGGTCCAGCACCTCGGCGACGATCGCACCGATGCGCGAGGGGTCGAGGCTCACGGACGGGTCACGCGGGGAACCCCGCGCTCTTCACGTAGACATCGCGGCCCTGCAACTCGACCGTGTCCACGATGCCACAGATGACGTGGTCCACCGGCCGGTCCTTCGTCGTCTCCGTCAGCCGGGCCGATGAGCCCGCGGCGATGAGCACGAGTTCGCCCTCCCCCGCGCCCACGGCGTCCACGGCCACCACTTGATTACCCGCGGGCTGGAACTGGGCGTCCACTTCGCGCGCGAGCAACAGTTTCAAGCCGGTGAGCCCGCGATCCTTGCGCGTGCTCACCACGGTGCCCAGCACCTTGGCGAGGATCATCGCTACTTCTTGCCGGCAGTCTCGGGACGGCGGATCGGAAGCGCGTCCTCGAGCTGGCCGTGCGGACGCGGGATGACGTGCACCGAAACCACCTCGCCTACCTTGGCGGCCGCAGCCGCGCCGGCCTCGGTCGCCGCCCGGACCGCCGCGACGTCGCCGCGGACGATGGTGGTGACATATCCGCCGCCGATCTTCTCGTAGTGTACGAGGGTGACGCGCGCGGCCTTCACCATCGCGTCCGAAGCCTCGACCATGGCCACAAAGCCACGAGTCTCGATCAAGCCCAGCGCTTCTTCCTGCATCTCGACCTCCGCACAGGGTGGGGTACGATCAAGGCGCCGAAGGGCGCCGCATGAGCATGATGTCTTCGAGTTCCTCGACCGGTCGCGGGATGACGTGTCCGCGCAGGAACTCGCCCAGCGCTGCGGCGGCGGCGGAACCCGCGGCGACCGCAGCCTCGACGTCGGCCAGCTCGCCTCGGACCAGCACGGTGACCAGCGCCCCGCGCGTGACTTCGTACCGGGTCAGCGTCACACGGGCGGCCTTCGTCATCGCATCCGCGGCCTCGACCGCCGCGACGAAGCCGCGCGTCTCGACCAGTCCGAGCGACCGTCCCGTCGGGGCGGGGTCCATGCGCCTCCATTCGCGTCCAGCGCCCCTGCACGACCGATCGCACAGGCAGCCCGCGGAAGCTACCCCCCATCGCTCGGTGGGTCAAAGCAAAACCGCCCTCCCGCGGATGCGGGAGGGCGGTGACTTCATGGGCCCCGGCGTGCGGACACGCGAGTCGAGCGCGATGGCTATGGCGCCGCCAGTTCCAGGGCCCTACAGACTGCTGCTCCCCGTGCCAACCGTGTGCATGTCCGTAAGACTCCTTCGCTCGCGATAGGGGATCAGCCCACAGACCGCCAAGCACGAGAAGGACAGGGAGCACACCCAGCTGAGTCTGTTGTCGTCCGTGGCCCCCGTACCGCGGTGCCATTCGTCAGGCTCACCGTGGAGTCATCGCAATCCCAGTGCCAGCTTGCGCGCAGGTGCCTCGAACCCCTGCATGTCGCTGCGAATGTGTAATGGGCGTCGAGATACACTGTTCTCGACATGAACGAACAGCGCCCGCTCGTTGCGTCCGGCACGCGCGAACGTTGCACGCGTGGGGAGATTCGCCCGCTGCAGCGCGCGGATCGGGGCGGATCGCCCAGAGCACGCGAGCCGGCGTGCCGCCCGCACGCGAATAGTGGGTGCCAGCTCGCGACGCCGCGGATCGAGCCTCGCGGCGGGTAGTGGACCCGCTCAGACTCGTTGGGCTGAGACGAGCGGCCGCAAGTCGCCAGCCGGGGCCGGCACGTCCAGCGTGGGACCGGCCGCGGTCAGGCGAAGTGGCAGGCCACCCAGTGACCCGGCGCGACCTCACGCAGCACGGGA
>CAZADU010000175.1:0-3196 GCA_964483945.1 uncultured bacterium | reverse complement strand
GGGACGAGGCCATGGCTCTGCTCGCCGGCAAGCTGGGTGCGGCCAAGGGCAAGGCACTGCTGCTCACGGGCCTGGAGACGGGCACGCTGCGTTCCCTCGCCGGCGAGTTCGCGGCTGCCACCGGCGGCCGCCACGTCATGTGGGAGCCGTTCGGCTACGAGTGCGTGCGCGCCGCAAACCGCGTCACGTTCGGCGTGGATGCCGTGCCGCGGTACGACGTGGGTGGTGCGCGCTGCGTGATCGCATTCGGCGCGGACTTCTTGGAGACGTTCGCCTCGCCGGTCTCACAGGCGCGCGGCTACGCCGCACTTCGCACCAAGCGCGACGACGGTGCGGGGCACTTTGTGACTGTCGAATCCCGGCTCTCCACGACGGGTGCCAACGCCGACGAGTGGGTCGCTCCCAAGCCGGGCACCGAGTTCGCCCTCGCATTGGGTCTGGCGCACGTCATCGCGAACGAGGGTCTGGGAAGCGCAGTGACCGAGCGCGCCGCACTCCAGGGTGCGCTCGCGGCGTGGACGCCCGAGGCGGTTGCACAGCAGACCGACGTGCCGGCCGAGAGCATCACGCGGCTGGCCCGGCTGTTCACGCAGAACGCGCCCAGCTTGGCGATCGCCGGCGGCATCGGCACACAGGGCACGCAGGGCACGGCACTCGTCGCGGCCGTGAATGTCCTGAACCACGTCGCGGGCAACATTGGCCGCACGGTGCGCTTCGATCGCGCGCTCGACGTGAGTGGGCTGGCCACCTTCGCGCAGTTCGCCAACGAACTGACCGGCATGGCGGCGGGTAATGTGGAGTTGCTGGTCGTGCATGGTGCCAACCCGCTGTATGCCGCCCCCGCGTGGGCCGGTGCCCAGGACGCGTTCGCGAAGGTGCCGTTCAAGGTCGCACTCGCGACGTCCAAGGACGAGACCGCTGAGGCCTGCGACCTGATCCTTCCCGTTTCGCACGCGCTCGAGAGCTTCGGGGACGCGTTCACGGCGCGCGGCGTGTACTCGCTGCAGCAGCCGGCCATGAAGAAGCTGCCGATGTTCGATTCGCGCCCGCTTGGCGACGTGCTGATCGCGCTCACCAAGGCCGCAGGTGGTGGTGCTGCGCTGCCGGACAGTTACCACGACCTGTTGCGCGACCGCTGGAATGCGTTGCACGCACGCTTTGGCAATGGCCGCGACTTCGACACGTTCTGGATGGAGTCGCTCGCCGCGGGTGGCGTGTTCGAGGACGCCGTCGAGCCGGCCGTGCGCTGGGGCGGAACGCCGTCGTTCGCAGCCTCGGAGCGCTCGGGCGACGGTGAGTACGCGCTGCTGCTCACGCCGTCGAGCAACTTCTACGATGGTCGTGGTGCCAACAAGCCGTGGCTGCAGGAACTGCCGGACATGACCAGCAAGACGGTGTGGGGCTCGTGGGCCGAGATCCACCCCGAGACCGCCGCCAAGCTGGGGGTGAAGCAGGGCGACCCGATCAAGGTCGAGACCGCGGCGGGCAGCGTCGAAGTACCCGCCTACGTCTACGCCGGCATCCGCAAGGACACGGTGGCGATCGCGCTGGGCCAGGGCCACGCGGCCTACGGCCGCTATGCGACCGGCCGCGGTATCAACGCGGTCTCGCTGCTGCCGCAGGCCACGGACGCCGCCTCGGGTGCACTCGCCTACCAGGGTGCCAACGCCCGGCTGTCGCGCGGTGCGAAGGCGATGGAGCTGTACGTCCAGCAGAACGAGAAGAACCAGCACGACCGCCACATCGCGCAGATCGTGCCGCTCTCGGCACTGCTCGCGAGTAGCCCTGGGCACTCGACACCGGCGCAGCCGCACGCCGCGGGCGAGGCGCACGGCGGTGCGGCGGCAGCTCCTGCGCATCAGGCCGAGATCCCGGGCCACTACGCAGCCGGCGAAGGCGTGCATGGCGAGCCACACCCTTCGATGACGCGCCCCGGAAAGTACACCGAGCCCAAGGCGCGGCCCGAGGGCTGGAAGCCGCCGGCGCACGCGATTACCGCGTTCGAGTCCGAGCTCAAGGTGCGCTCTGCAAAAACGGATCCGGTGGTCGAGGGTTCGTACAAGCACGCGCAGCACCGCTGGGCCATGGCGGTGGACCTGAACAGCTGCACCGGCTGTGCGGCCTGCGTCGTGGCGTGCAGTGCCGAGAACAACATCCCGGTGGTGGGCCCGGACCTCATGCGCCGCGGCCGCGAGATGCACTGGATCCGCATCGACCGGTTCGAGGAGCGCGTCGCCCCCGGGGCCAATGACGTGCGCTTCGTGCCCATGATGTGCCAGCACTGCGGCAGCGCGCCGTGCGAGATGGTGTGCCCTGTGTACGCCACCTATCACAACCCCGAGGGCCTGAACGCGCAGGTGTACAACCGCTGCGTCGGCACGCGCTACTGCTCCAACAACTGCCCCTACAAGGTGCGCGCGTTCAATTGGTTTGACTACGCCGCGCCTGAGAAGACCACGTTCGCGTTCCCCGAGCCGCTCAACTGGCAGCTCAATCCGGACGTCACGGTGCGCTCGAAGGGCGTGATGGAGAAGTGCACGATGTGCATCCAGCGCATCCTCGAGGGCAAGGGCAACGCCAAGGACGAGCAGCGCGCGGTGCGCGACGGCGAGATCAACACCGCATGCGCGCAGTCGTGCCCGGCGCAGGCCATCACGTTCGGCGACCTGGCCGACCCCGACAGCGACGTGCATCTGAAGAGCTTCGGCGAGCGCAAGTACTGGGTGTTCCAGGAGCTGAACACCAAGCCCGGCGTGACGTATCTGCAAAAGGTGACCCGCGACACGAACAGCGAGGCCCACGCGTGAGCCAGACCACGCCCGCTGCCGCGGCCAGCGACGATCCCGAGAAGCGCCCGATCACGCAGGCGTCGCTCAACGACGACGTCATGAGGCTGATCAGCCTGCCGGGCAAGATCTGGTGGGCGGCGTTCCTGCTGGACCTGCTGGTGCTCGCCGTGGCTCTGGGTGCTGTGCGCAACCTGATCGTGCACGGCTGGGGCGTGTCGGGCTTCCAGCGACCGGTCATGTGGGCCGTGGACATCACCAACTTCGTGTTCTGGGTCGGCATCGCGCACTGCGGCACGCTGGTCTCGGCCGTGCTGTTCCTGTTCCGCTCGCACTTCCGTCGCGCGGTCTACCGCATCGCCGAGGCCATGACCGTGTTCGGCGTGCTGACCGCCGCGATGTTCCCCGCC
>CAZADU010000174.1:0-2245 GCA_964483945.1 uncultured bacterium | reverse complement strand
CCACCGTGGTCACCTCTCGAAGGCACCACGCGCGACGCGAGGTGGCTCAGTTCAACGGGAGGGACATCGCGAGTGCCCGCGACTCCGCTCACCACCTGCCACGCGCGTCATCGACAGTCGGTCGACTTCATCGGTAGTGCGCTTTGAGCCGGGCCCACGTCGTGCCTTCCGTGGCGACCACGGCCTCCCAGCGGAAAGCCAACCCGGACCACGACGTCGAGTTGGCGAAGCGAGTCGCGACCGCGGTGTTCGTGTCGATCCGGTAGAGCCCGCCTCCGGCCCGCACACCCCACAACTGGCCACTGGAGTCGAAGCCCAGGTCGTTGAACCCGCCGTTGGTCCCGATCGGACCCGAATCGCCGATGAAGGTCAGCGTTCCCGTGCCGAGATCCAGCCGAAACAGACTTGTACTGATGATGTCGCTGACGTACGCCACGCCCGCCGGAGATATCGCCAACGCGGTCACCTGGTCCAGTCCCGGCACAAAAGCTGAAGTCGCCACCAGTGTGGCCGCGCCGGTGGACCTGCTGATTCGGAACAGCAAGGGCGTCGGCCCCGGGGTATCGGTGATGGCGTAGAGCGTGTTCGTCGGGCGGTGTACGTCACAACTCCTGACACTCCAGTTGAACAGCGTGTTCCCGACAGCGCTACCGACTCCAGTGAGTGGAGTGATCCGGTACAGCCGGTCCGAGATGTTGTCGTCGAGCCCCTCGATCGAGAACAGGTCTGCGCCGTCCGCGCACAGTCCCCGAAGCGCCACTCCGGCTGCGAAGGGCGAGGACGTGAGCTCGGCGCCGGTGAGTGGATCCACCGAGATCAGGTGTGGAGCCTGAAAGCCCGTAATCGCATACAGGACGTCCGCCCGGCTCGTACCGACGGAGAGTGCGATCAACATGCAGAGGCGTACGGAAAGGCTCGCGAAGCTGCGAGTGCGATGCAAGAATCCTCCCACGCGAACCCGGTATGCGCGGGCAAGCGGTTCGGTGCGGGACCCTGTGGGATTGCAGGGATGCCTCGACTATACGTTCTCCTGCTGCCCATTCGCGATGAGAATTCGTGACCATTCGAGTGTTTTGCCCGGAATCGCCGAGCTCGGCTGTGCCGGCCCGCACGCCGCCGCTTGAGCACGCACGCAGGTCTCGGCGAGCGAGGGCTAGAATGCCGGCATGAACACTCCTCCACGCCGCGGCCGGGCCACGGGGAACACGAAGACCCCCTCGCGCTCGACCCTCGGACGTGCACTTTCGGCGGCCGTCACCGCTTCGGGGCTGGCCATGTTCGCGGCGCTCGCGTGGTGGTGGACGCATCCGCCCGGGCCATCGCGCGAGATGCTCGCCCACCATCGCCCACTCCGTGTGCTCGAGCGCATGCCCGTGCACGGACTGGGGCAGGGCCTCGAGCGGTGGTCCATGATCGCTGCGGGGTCCGACACCGTGACGGGCCTGTGGCGCTCGGGCGCACGAGCGCATCCCGAATGGGTGGTGGTCCTCCTCGGGGGCATCGGCACGGACGAGCGTGCCGCTCTACTCGTGCCCGATTCGCTGCCGATCGGCGTACTGGCGGTGAGTTGGCCGTGGAAGGGCCCGCGCCACATGGAGCGGCACGAGTTCCTGGCTCGCGTCCCCGAGATCCACGACGCGCTGCTTGGCACTCCTGGGGCCCTCGCGCGCGGTGTCGAGGCCGTGCGACGAGCCTACCCGCGTGCTCGGGTGGCGCTGATCGGAGCGAGTCTCGGTGTGCCACCGACGGTGGCGGCGCTGCCGCTGGCGAGCGTGGACGCGTTGGTGCTGGTGGATGGTGCGGCGGATCTCGCGAGGCTGTTGCGATCGGAGGTCTCGAACGAGCTGGGCCGCGGCAGCGTGGCGAGCATGCTCGCACCCGCTGCCGCCTCACTTGGCGCGCGACTGACTTCGTCGCTGGAGCCTTCCCAATATGGTTCCTTCGCCCGCACGCTGCCGGTGTTGCTGGTGGACGCCGAGCAGGAGGAGCGATACCCGCCGGAGTGCATCGCGCGGCTGCATGCCACGTTCCCGGACGCGGTTCGCGTCACCCACCCGGGCGGACACATTCGCCCCGAGAATGGACCCCAGGTCGCCGCCGTGATCGCGTCGGCCGCATCGTGGCTGGACTCGCTCACCACAGGAATGGGTGGCACCACACGCTGATTCGAGAGTCCGACATTCCTGTTGACCCGATGTTGTAGCAGGCTGACACTCCGCGCATCCCACCGCACCCACCGCACCCA
>CAZADU010000173.1:0-2708 GCA_964483945.1 uncultured bacterium | reverse complement strand
CCGAGCTTCAGCACCTCGTTCGCCGGCAGCACGCCCTTCGCCAGCCTTGTGCTGAGCGTCTCGCCGTCCACCAGCTCCATCACGAGGTAGTCCGTCTCGCCTTCGCGACCGACGTCGTGCAGGGTGCAGATGTGCGGGTGGTTGAGCGACGAGATCGTCCTGGCTTCGCGCTCGAAGCGCGCGCGCACCTCGGGGTTCGCCGACAGATGCTGCGGCAGCACCTTGATCGCGACATCGCGGCCGAGCCGTGTGTCGCGTGCGCGATACACCTCCCCCATGCCGCCCGCGCCCAAGGGCGCGACGATCTCGTAGGGGCCAAGGCGGGTACCGGAGGGTAGGGGCATCGTCGGAGGCTACAGCAAACGGGGCCGGACGTGCGCGTCTGCGCGCCACAGCTTGCGGGGTCGCCTGAGTATGGCCGATTCGGGGTTCACCGCCGTTCCACGGGCTAGTCCAGCAGCTCGATCGCGTCTCCCTCGCGCACGTCGCCTTCCTCCGCAACGCTGGCGTAGATGCCCGCCGTGTGACTCGTCTCGCGCACCAGCGTGCGCATGATCATGTGGTCCTGCGGCAGGTCGTCGCCCTCAAGCGTGACCATGACGCAGCGCGGACAGCCCATCACCACTTCGATCAGTGCACTACCGACGCGGAGACGGCGCCCCACCCACGCGAGCTCGGGATAGCCCTCGGAGGGGTCGGTCTCGACCAGCAGGTTGGGGCGGAAGCGGCGAAGGTCCCAGTCGGATTCCGGCGCGAGGCGCGCCAGCGTGCGCAGCGTCGTGCGTGTGAGCAGGTGCAGCGAGAACGCGACGAAGAAGTTGCCCTGGCGCAGCAAGCTCAACCGCTCGGGGGAGAATGCGCTCAGGTCGGGCTCGGGTTCGCCGGGCAGGATTCCCATCAACGCGCGGACAGCCTCGGGCGACTCCCCCGACGTTGTGACGCGCGGGGCGGCCTCACTCCCCGCTGGTCCCAGCGCACGGAGCGAGACCGGGCGACCGGTCAGCTGGCTGAGTAAACGCGAGATCTCGGGTGAATCAGTCGAGGCCGTCGTCCCATCCGGAAGGGAGATCTCGGCCGGCGGTGGGGCTGCGCCGGAGACGGGCTCGGTCGCGTAGCGCGCGCGGCAGGTACGCAGCGGTGGCATGCGCTTCGCGGTGGTGATGCCACTGCGCGACTCGTCGTAGACGGCCCAGCCCCGATCCCCTGGGATTCCGCGCCATGAGACGCTGGCGACTCCCATTCGCTCACCGCCCAGGCTCTTCACGGGATAGCGCCACAGCTGGGAGATCGTCCCGATTCGCATGGTGGCGCGCTACGGCAGGCAGCGAGGCGTCACGACTTGCGACGCTTCACGGGTGGTGAGCGGATCCTGCTGGAGGCGCTCAGCGTGCGCTGTGCCCAGGATGAGTAGCATCCCAAGAATCTACCTGAACCGCGGCTCGGATGTGTGACTCGGCCCCTCTACTGTCGCGACATCGCTCCGCGCTCGGGCTCTCGAGCTCTAGGGTCTGGCCTGCACCTGCACGGGAAGCCGCCGTTCGACTCGTTGCGACCACGGCGTCTGCACGACGACTCGCGGCCACCCCAAATGGTGGCCGCGAGTCGTTGCGTCTGCACTTGCGCCCCGGAGGCGTTGACGATCAGTACATCCGGAGCAATGACGTTCGGAAGGTCCGGGTGCCGAGCTGCAGCCGGACCAGGTAAAGCCCGCTGGCGACTCGCTGGCCTCGATCGTCGCGGCCATTCCAGACGGCGATCTTCTGTCCTGCGCCCTGGTTCCCCTCGGCCAGACGGCGCACGCGCCGGCCGAGGACGTCGAACACGGAGAGATCGACGCGCGCCGCCGAGCTCAGGCCCCACTGGATGGAGACCGTCCCGCGAGACGGATTCGGTACCGCACTCGCGAGGAAGTTCACCGTGGGCGCACCTCCCTCAGGCGCGTCCGCGGTGACGTCGTCATTCAGGATCAGGCAGGTTGCCACCGAGTCCCCGAGGGCGACGTGAACCGGTCCACTCAGCTCCACGAGGAACGTCTCGTCGGGCTCACCCTGCGAATCCCCCACAAGCGGCACATGGAACAGCTGGGACGTGATGCCCGGCGCGAACACCAGCGTGTCCATGGTGGCGATGTAATCCAGACCGGCGACGGCCGTCCCGTCCGCGGTCCGGGCCTCCACGCGCACTTCCACCTGCACGGGCGAAGACAGCGTCACCGGGATCACCGCGTCGCTCGTGGCGGCGCCCTCTGTGAACGCCGTGTCCCGCACCGACGCGATGGGTGCCGCAACCGTGCGGAACTGGCGCATCATCTCGTGGTCCTCGTGTTCCAGCATGTGGCAGTGATAGGCGTAGAGCCCCGCGTAGTCCTCGAACCGCGCGATCACGCGCATCATCTCGCCGGGCGCCACCGGCGCGGTGTCCTTCCACCCTGCCTCCGAGGAATCGGGGGGCACCGGCGGCCCGGTGGGCACGATCTCGCCAGCGATCCGCGTGAACGGCTGGCGATCGAGCACCTGGAACTGGACGAGATGCATGTGCATGGGATGCGACATGCCGGACTCGTTGATGAACCGCCAGATCTCGGTCGTGCCGAGGACCGGGTATTCGGTGATGTCCTCCCAGTGGAGGTCGTTGATCATCCACATCGAGCCCGCGCAGGGGTCGCTGCCCTTGCGCAGCGTGAAGTCGCGCGTCATGACGGCCTCGGC
>CAZADU010000172.1:0-1763 GCA_964483945.1 uncultured bacterium | reverse complement strand
CCCGCCGCTGTGGGTGGCGCGGGCTGTGGGTCGCGGGCAGGCGCTGCTCGTGAATGGCAGCGGTGTGTGGCGCTGGTCCCTGAACGCCACCGACGACCTGGCCGGTGAACGCGGCCGCAGGCTGTGGCGGAAGACCGTGCGCTGGCTCGCCGAGCCCGTGCACGGCGAGCCGCTGCGCGTTTCCGCCGAGCGGCGGCTGGTGCCGGGCGGCGAACCCGTGCGCCTGAACGCGCTACTTCAGGATGCGCGCTTCCAGCCGCTCGCGGGTGGGGAGGTGACCGCGGAGCTGTCGGGCCCCGGCGGGGCTTCGCGACGCGTCACGTTCACCGCGGGTGGTGCCGGGGCCTACTCGGCCGAGTTCGCCTCGCCGGGCCCCGGACGCTGGCAGGTGACCGCTCGCGCCACGCGACAGGGCCGCGAACTCGGCCGCGCACGCGGCGAGTTCGTGGTGGACCGCTGGACGCTCGAAGCACTGCGCGCCGAACCCGACAGCGGGCTACTCGCGAGCATCGCCGAGGCGAGCGGCGGCCGTGTGGGCCGTGCGTCGGACGCCGCGCGCTGGGCCCGCTCGCTCGACGTGAGCGCGCTGGTGCGACAGCACACGAGCAGCACGCGGCTGTGGGAATCGCCGTGGCTGTTCGCGCTGGTCGTGGCGATGCGGAGCGTGGAGTGGGGCTGGAGGCGGCGGCGCGGGCTGATGTAGCGCGAGCCCCGGGCGTGATGCTCGCGCCCTCGCACGAATCGCCGTGCCGGCTTGTGGCTTCGCGAGCACGCTCATGGTCATGCCCCTCCGGATGCGCCGAGCGGGGCCGCTCCGTCCGCAGGGAAGGACGGCGCACGCGCTCGTGCACGTTCGGCTTCAACCGCCGCATGCATGCGCGCCGCATCCGCCTTGGCCTTGCCCGCCAGCCGCTTCTCGCGCATGAACCCTGCGCCATACAGGCGCTCGGCCTCATGCTGATTGTGGGCGCGGCAGCGCAGGCGCGTGTTCTCGAGGGTGGCCTCGCCGCCTCGGGCCACCGGGTGCACATGATCGAATTCGAGGAAGCGCCGCTCGACGCAGCGCCTTCCCGACGCGCTTACGAACGTGCACGGGTACCGGTCGCGATCGCTGACGGCGCGACGCACGTGCGCTGGAATGTGGCGAGCGCTCGTGGAGCGGCGCCTGGCGCTCGGCCGGTTGGTCGCGGCAAATCGGCGCTTCTCGAGTGTCGCGAGGGCCAGGTCCAGCGCGCGACCAAGCACCTCCGCGAGATCGCCCGAAGGCACGGCGTGCGAGAGTAGCTCTTGAACACGCTTGAGCTTGTCGTGCGTGTCCTGATCCAGCGTCGTGCGCAGCTCGTACCGGCCGGGGGACAGGGGTGCGACGCGAGAGTGCGAGGGCGGCGGCGAGACGCGGGCCTGTAGCGGTGCAGCAAGTGGTACCTCGAACTGTGGGATCCGGTGCCACTCGATGGGACTACCCGCCCCGGGGCGGGTGAATGTGCACTCGTGTCCAGAGCCGCGAAGCCCGCCAGACCGGCCGCCGTGTTCTTTTCAAGGTGTGGCGCCAGCCGGAGCAAGGCACTGAGGCTCAACTGGTTCTTGGCCAGGAGATCGAAGATGGCCGGGAACTCACGCGCGGCCCTCGCCGCACGGATGCGCTTGCACGCCCGGTCCTCGGACATCCGAAGCTCGCCGAGACAGTAGTCGTACATGCTCGGGTAGGCGGCGGGCAGGTAGAGCTTGCGAGTGTCGAACTCGGCGATCCAGGCCAGAACTTG
>CAZADU010000171.1:0-2391 GCA_964483945.1 uncultured bacterium | reverse complement strand
CTTCGCCGCCGCGCTGGACGCCGCGCGCCCCGGCTCGCCGCGCTCCTCGGCCGCGGAGTTGTTCGCACTGGGGCTGCTGGACGAGGCCATGCACCTGGTGATCGCGCACTGGCGCCGCGCGCACGAGCCGCACGCGTTCCGAGACGCGCTCGCCCGGCTGCGCGACACGCTCGGGACCGACGCCACTCGTGACTTGCTGCTGGCATTCCTCGAGCGCTTCCCGCCTGTGGCCGTGCACCGGCGCGCGCTCACCGTCGAAGCGTGGCTGGGCGGTGTCACGGACGGACGGCCGCACGCCGAGGTGGCCCTGGAGGAGCTGCTGATGCTCTCGCTCGAGGACGGCAACCCGGCCGCGGGATCCTACCGGGAATTGTTCGACGCTCGGCCGCTCGCCGAGGCCTCGGCTTACACCGCGGCGCTGCGCGAGACCGAGGCACTGTTCGCCACGCGCACCGGGCTCGGCGAGCACGCACTGCCGCTACTCGAATTCTTGCGCATGCCGCTGCGTGCCGCCCCGCACTCACTGTTGGCGCAGCTCGAGTACGTGCGACACGCGTGGGAGCCTTGGCTCGGCGGACTGATCACCCGCATGCGGGTCGCGTTCGACCTGCGCGAGGAGGAAGCGCGCTGGTTCGCCTCCCGCGAGGCGGCGGCGCGCGGTGACCACTCGCACGAAGGCGATGCGGGGATCCCCGACCTCGCCTCGCTCGAGGGCGAGACCGAACGCTTCAGCACCGACGCGGAGTGGATGCCGCGCAGCGTGATGATCGCGAAGAGCACTCTCGTATGGCTCGACCAGCTCTCGCACCACCACGGACGCACCATCTCGCGCCTGGACCAGGTGCCCGACGAAGCCCTCGACCGGTTCGCCGCGTTCGGCATCAACGCGCTGTGGCTGATCGGCGTGTGGGAGCGCAGCCCCGCCTCACGGCGCATCAAGCAGCTCTCGGGCAACCCGGACGCCGCCGCTTCGGCCTACGCCGTGCATGACTACGTCATCGCTGCCGAACTGGGGGGCGACGAAGGCTGGCGGAGCCTGCGCGATCGTGCCGCTCAGCGCGGCATCCGCCTCGCCAGCGACATGGTCCCGAACCACATGGGCCTCGACTCGCGCTGGGTCGTGGAACACCCCGAGTGGTTCCTCGCGCGAGCCGATTGCCCTTACCCGTCATACACCTTCGAAGGTCCAGAACTGTCGGGTGACTCGCGCGTTTCGCTGCGGATCGAGGACCACTACTGGGACCGCAGCGACGCCGCGGTCGTGTTTCGCCGCACCGACAACGCTACCGGGGACACGCGCTACATCTACCACGGCAACGACGGCACGAGCTTTCCATGGAATGACACCGCGCAGCTCGACTACCTGAACCCGGCCGCCCGCGAGGCGGTCATGCAGGCCATCCTCGCGATCGCACGCCGGTTCCCCATCATCCGCTTCGATGCCGCCATGACGCTCGCGCGCAAGCACATCCAGCGGCTGTGGTTCCCCGAGCCCGGCAGCGGTGGCGCGATCCCCTCGCGCGCCGGGCACGGACTCACTCGCGCGCAGTTCGACCGCGTGCTGCCGCGGGAGTTCTGGCGCGAGGTGGTGGACCGCGTCTCGCACGAGGCTCCCGGCACGCTGTTGCTGGCCGAGGCGTTCTGGCTCATGGAGGGCTACTTCGTCCGAACGCTCGGCATGCACCGCGTGTACAACAGCGCGTTCATGGTGATGCTGCGAGACGAGCGCAACGCCGACTTCCGCCGCGTGCTGCGCGACACACTGGAGTTCGACCCCGGCATCCTGCAGCGTTGGGTGAACTTCATGAACAATCCCGATGAGCGCACCGCCGTGGACCAGTTCGGCCGGGGCGACAAGTACTTCGGGGTGTGCACGCTGCTCGCCACGCTGCCCGGGTTGCCCATGTTCGGCCACGGCCAGCTCGAGGGCTTCGAGGAACGCTACGGCATGGAGTTCCGACGCGCGCTGCGCGACGAACCTGTGGACGAGGGGCTCGAGCGTGAGCATTGGCGCCGCATCGCGCCGTTATTGCACGTGCGCTCCCGATTTGCGGGCGCGGACGAGTTCCTGCTCTACGATTGCCGCGACGACTCCGGCCACGTGAACGAGGACGTGTTCGCCTGGTCCAACCGTGACGTCTCGGGTGCGGCGCTGGTGCTCTACCACAACCGCTGGTCCGAGGCGCGCGGCCGCATCCGCTGGTCGGCCGCCTACGCCGAGAAGCGAACCGACGGTTCGCGCCCGCTTCGGCAGCGCACGCTGCTCGAAGGGCTGGGGCTGGCGCACGTGGCCGACGACGCGCTGTTGCGCTGCCGTGACCTCGTGAGCGGCCACGAGCACTTGCTGTTCGCGCGCGAGTTGCGTGAGCACGGGCTGCGCGTGGAACTGGG
>CAZADU010000170.1:0-2285 GCA_964483945.1 uncultured bacterium | reverse complement strand
CCTTGCGCCGCGACGCGGTGAAGCTCACGAGGGCTTCGCCCGTGGCGTAAGGGCCGGCCTCGCTCGCCTCGCTCGAGCGGCGCGGCAGGCCCGCCAGGCCCACGCTGCGGCCCGCGGCGCGTGCCACGGCCGCGAGCGCCGGATCGGCGACCAGCAATGCGACGCGCCCGCGAGCGAACTCGCGCTCGAGCGAGTCCTGTGGGGCGACCAGCGAGACGCTGACCATGGATTGCAGGAAGGCGAGCGCGTCAGCGTTGGCGGCCGACGCCACACGGCTCGAATCACACCCCGCCGAGACCAGCTCGCCGCCCGCGCCGGGGGTCCACGCCAGCCAGGCGCTCGCGTACTCGGCCGGCGAGCCCGCGGCGATGCCGAACCCGCGCACGCCTGTAGCCAGCCTCGAGACGCGCGCGGCCACCGCGCGCAGCGCCTCCCAGGTCGAGGGCGCCTGGGTGGAATCACAGCGCGCCCGTGCGAGCAGCGCGCGGTCGTAAAGCAGCACGGGTGCTCGCAGCGTCCACGGCAGCGCGTAGATGGCGTCGCCGAACATGCACGGCTCCCAGCCGCGCAGGACCGGCCGCAGGTCGGCCACGCCCGCGCTCCAGTCCGAGAGCACGCCGCGCTCGAGCCACGGCCCAAGCCGCTCCATGCCCACCTCGCACAGGTCGGGCGCATGCCCGGCGGCCAGTGCGGCCTCGACGCTGTCGGTCATCACGCTCGCGGGCAATGTGCGCACGACGATGCGCAGCGACGGGTTGGTGTCCTCGAACGCGCGCACCGCACCCGCTAGAGATTCCGGCGTGCGGCTGGTCCAGAACTCGACCGGCGTGCGCTCGGCCACGCGCTTGGGGGCGCAACCCGCGGCGGTGAGTGCCCACAGCACGATCAGCGCGGCGGCCCGAGCGCGCGCGAGTTTCATGCGCCGCCGCTGCCCGTGCTCGAGCTCCCCAGTGCCGCGCGCACGAAACCGTCGGCGTCGGCCAGACGGCGCTCGGCCTCGTGCCGCGAGCAGCCGAGCTTTTGCATCACGATCGCGGTCTTGACACTCTTGCCCGCGGCCTCGATGGCGTGTGCTGCGGCATTGTAGTCGCAGCCCGTCGCGGTCATGACCGTGCGCCGACCACGCTCCACCAGCTTCTGGCTGTTCGCGAGCAGGTCCACCATCATGTTCTCGTACACCTTGCCCACCCGGATGAACGACGACGTGCTGAGCATGTTGCACACCAGCTTCTGCGCCGTGCCCGCCTTCATGCGCGTGCTGCCCATGACCACTTCGGGGCCGACGACCGGGCAGATCGCCACGTCCACCTCGAGCGTGAACTCCTCGCGCGGTGTGCAGGTGATGTACACCGTGCGCGCGCCGAGCGACTTGGCGCGCGAGATGGCACTCACCACATAGGGCGTGCGACGGCTCGCGGCCAGGCCCACGACCGTGTCCTCGGGGCCCACCTCGAGGTCGTCCATCGCCTGAGCGCCGTGGTCGGCGCGGTCCTCAGCACCTTCTACGGCGCGAACCACCGCCGTGTAACCGCCCGCGATCACGCCGACGACCATGTCGGGGTCGGAACCGAACGTGGGCGGGCACTCCGAGGCGTCGAGTACGCCGAGCCGCCCGCTCGTGCCCGCGCCCACATAGATGAGCCGGCCGCCCGCCTTGAACGAGGCCACGATGTAGTCCACCGCGCGCGCCACCCACGGCAACTCCTGCGCGACCGCATCCGGCACGGTGCGGTCCTCGGCGTTGATGCGAGCGAGCAGGTCCGGGACGTCGAGCGTGTCGAGGTCCATGGTGCGCGGATTGCGCTGCTCGGTGGCGAGCTTCGCGAACTCCTCGAAGCGGGCGCGATCGTCCATGGCGCTCCTGCGTGTGAGGGGGATGGTGGTGCGCGCAGGATGCCACGCTCGGGAAACATGCGGCAAGCGCTCGTCGGGCAGGTTTCCCGGCGGGTGAGCCTTCCCCGGCGAATCTGCCGTGCGGCGAGTTTCCCGTGGCGGACCGCGAGCGGCGAAGTTAGGCTGCGCGCTCAGCGCCCACCTCTTTCCGGAGACCGCCCCATGTCCACGGCGACCTCGCCCACGCGCACCGTCTCGCTCGACTCGTTCGCGCTGGCCGCCGGGTTCCAGTGTGCCGCCACGGCCTGCGGCTTGAAGCCCAGCGGCAATCTCGACCTGGGACTCGTCTGGAGTGACGCGCCGTGCGGTGCCGCCGGCGTGTTCACCACCAATCGCGTGCAGGCCGCACCCGTGCACGTCTGCCGCGAGACGCTCGCCGTGGCCGGCGCGCG
>CAZADU010000169.1:0-4441 GCA_964483945.1 uncultured bacterium | reverse complement strand
CGTCCACGCCGGTCGCCCCCAATGCGGACCAGGACCCCCCGGAGCCGATCTCCGAGGAGCTGGCGCGCGAGCGAACGCGGCGGTAAGCCGCGAAGATCCCGAGGGTCGGCGCCTCGAGTGGGACTCGGCGACTCGCTGAGAACAGGTCGGATCCGCGACGAACTCACCGGCAGTCCAGTGCCAACGGGAGTTGAACTGCCGAGCGGGAACACGCTCGAGCGTGCGTCAAGTTGTTCTGGAGCAAGGCACGCCGAGTATCCTGAACCGCTCCGGGTTCTCTGGAGAGCCCGTTACGTGAGTGCCGCCAGGTCAGCCTGAGCTTCCTGGCGACGATAGTACGCCTCCTCATGCTCCGCCGCCGGAATATGGCCGATCGGTTCGCGCAGACGCCGGTGATTGAACCACGCGGCCCAATCGAGCGTCGCGAACTCGACATCCTCGAGGCCGCGCCACGGCCCCCGACGCCGGACGTCCTCAGTCTTGAACAGTCCGATGACCGACTCGGCCAGCGCATTGTCGTACGAGTCGCCGACGGTGCCGACCGAAGGCTCGATCCCCGCCTCGGCCAGGCGCTCCGTGTAGTGGATCGAAAGGTACTGCCCGCCGTGTGTGCGCTCGCCCCTCGTTGCGCCAAACGGCTCGGGCCAGGGGCAGAAGAAACCCGCGTCCGGGTGGGATCCGGGCGCGGACTTCCGTTGTCATCACACAGGCGAGTCCGAGGCCGAGCCGTCTCAGTTGCCGCTTCCTAGACCGAAGCTCAGCGAGACGAAGTGCGTGGCGAGCTTCTCGTCGGCGAGATCGAGAGTGTTGTAGGCATAGTCGAAGGTGAAGCCCTTGTACATGACGCCAACGCCGAAGGCGGGAGTGAACTCGTTGCGCGCGGTGGTCCCACCGGCGCGCAGGGCGAGCACCCTCCGGAGAGAGAGCTCCGCCCCGCCTCCGAACTCGAGGTCCTGATCCTTGATCTGGTTGGCATCCGCGGCGATGCGGATTCCGAACGGTTGGTCCGAGTCCAGCGGGGTTGTCCACGATGCTCCGAGGGCGTAGCCGAACGGCTGCGGATCCTCCTCAGCAGTCTCGAGCCGCATTGGTGGGCCAAGGTTCTGGACGTAGGCGCCGAGCGTTAGTTGCTTCTCGAGGAACATCGCGCGCCCGCCAACGTTGACCGCGAACGTGCTGGCCTTGAACGTGGCCAGATTCCGCTGCCAGTACTGTGCCGAGATGCCGACGCTCAGGTCGGACAGGCCGCCTGGCAGCGCGGTCCCGAAACCGGCGATGGCGCCGAAGTCCGAGACCTTCTCCGTGCCGCCGCTGAAGAAGCCCGACTGAGTGGTGATTGTTCCCTGGTCGAAGCTCGCGATTCCCAGCGCGAAGCCGGGAGGCAATGCCATGGTCCCGTAACTGACCGCTTGATCCTCGAACCACTTGAGGTAGCTCGCGCCGACCTGTAGTTCGTAGACGTTGGACTCCGCTCTCTCCTTCACATCCGCGAGCCCTGCGGGGTTGTAGCCAAGCGCCCACAGCCCCCCCATCGTGGAAGATGCGCCGCCCATGCCGGCGACGGACGCCGAGACGCCCGGGTCGAATGGATCGATCAGGGAAGTGCCGCCCGAGGCTGCCCAGACTGGTCCGGCCAGGGTCATGAGCAGCCAGGTCATCAACACGACCAAACGTTTCATCGCAATCCTCCTTGCCAAGAGTCACGGCGCCGGGAGCGGGTTGCACCGCTCCCGGCCGCCCGATCGGCTACTTGATGAACAGCAGCTTTTCCTTGTGTCGCGAACCGCTGCCTTCGGTGACCACGATGTAGACGCCGCTGGTGATCAGCGCACCGTCATCGTTCTTGAAGTCCCAATCGACGGAGCCGCCGGCGAGCACCTGGTTGTCGGCGAGATTCCGGACCAGGCGCCCCATGGCGTTGTAGATCCGGATGGTCGTCGGAGCGCTGGAACCGGACAGCGCCACGGTCACGTACCGCGACTCGGCGTAGCGCGCAGGGTTATTCGAGAAAGCCACGGGACGCTCCGCCGGACTCCTCAAGTCGATTGTCAGTGTGACCGACAGGGTCGCCTCCTGGCTGCCCGTGGCACCGCGCACCGAGATGTCCGATGTGTAGGTGCCGCCGAAGTACCCGGCATCCACGGGGACCTGAACGAGGATGGTCACGGTGTCCCCCGCCGCCAGCGGCACTGGCGGCTGAATGGGAAGGCTCGGGAACGTGATCGAGCGCCCTCCGCGCTCCGGCACGAAGTTCCTGCCCTGGACGATCTCCACCGCTCTCAGCGCGACGTTGCCGGTGTTCCTCACGCGAACCGGCACGGTGGTCGTGGCACCTGCGACGCCTGTGCCGGTCGCGGGCGCGTTCAGCGTCAAGACCGGTAGTTCGGGGACCGTGGTCCGCGCCGGGAGCGAGGTGGCCGATCCGGTGGCCCCGTCTCGGAAGCTCACCGAGCCGTCATACGTTCCCGCCGGTCGGCCGGCGCAGTCCACGGTGAGCGTCGCCCCCGCGTGGTTTCGGTAAGGGACGACGACCGGAGTCGTCGTGATCACCGGAACCGAGGTGCTGGTCGAAGTGAGCGAGAGCTCGGTATTGCCGGAGTTCGTCAGAGTCACGCCAGTCGGCGTCGAGCAGTCCAGCGTGGCCAGCGCGATGCTATAGGTCCACGACGGAACGGCGTTGACATCGAGCGCCAGCGTCTGCGGGACTGGGGGCCGATTGCAGACCACCCAGTTGAGCGTGCCCGAGTACGAGCAGGCCTTCTGGTCCGGCTGCAAGGTGGCTCGCACCGCGAACAACTGGCTCAGCGATGGACCGAGGGCGACCGTGCTCGGATCCGGGGTGATCGAGAACGACGCGGTCGGGATCTGGTCGCCGGCGCAACCCGCCTGGGCCGTGAGCACGGGCAGACTGGCGCGAAGCTCGCCGACCTTGATCGGTGCGGTGCCGCTGTTCGTGAGCGTCAGGTTCCACAGGGCCGACGAGCCAGGATTCGCCGAGATCGCTGCCAGAGCGACCACCGCGACCTGCTTGCTCCGCACCTGCACTGTCGCGACGAAAGTGTTCGATACCGATCCGGTCGACGAGCTGCCCGACACGGTGACCGTGCTCGTATAAGTGCCGTCGATCAGGCAGTCGGGCACGGTCGGGGTCACGCGGACCGTCGCCTGCTCCTCGGGTTCGAGTGAGTTCTTGTCAATCGACACCTCCAGCGGGATCAGCTCGCTTCCGCCGGTGCGTACGAGAGGCGTCGCGATCACCTGAAGCGCCGAGAGGTTGCACGCACCGTTCGTGACCAGGCTGGTGATCGTCCCGCTCCTGCCCGGGTCGAGCGTCAGCGTCGCGGGGACCGGCGTTCCCAGCGCGAAGCCGCATGCCGGCTGGTAGCTCAGGAACACCTGGAAGCGGTCGAACAACCCGAACTCCGGACTGCTGACACCACCGCCGGAGTAGACCGCCGGGTAGCTTGTGCCCGCGACCACTCGTGTGTGGCCTGAGCCCGTGCCGCGCGCCGAGAGCACGACGTACTGGTTGTCCGTGTTCCCGTTGCCGTAGAACGGCGTGTACACACCCTGGGGCAGGCCGGCGGTCAGGCTCGAGACATCCACGCCCATGCTGAACTGCTGGGACTGGTCCTTGAGCATGGTGCCGCTCTGGGTGGTCCACATCAGCACTCGGAACGACCGGCTCGGGTCGTACGTCTGCGTCGCCGGATCGTACTTGTAGACGATGAAGCTGGCGGTCGAGCCCACGGCGGGCACGGTGCCATTCGGCACGTTGGTCCGGACGCTCGACTCGGACCGGCCTACAGGGTCGAAGACCGAGGGCGTGTCGAGTCCCTCACAGCCGGGGCCATCGAAGGAATCCACATTCGTGGTGGCCGATGGGTTCGAGATGCGGAAAGTCCACTCCGCCGGCGCAACCGAGGAATTGACGACCGCCTCGAGCTTGTTGCCCGCGAGACTGCCCTGGTCGTCCGCGATATCCAGATCGGGAGTTCCCAGTTCGACCCTCAGCAGGAACTGATCCTGGACTGGTTCCTCCAGCTGATGGATCCCATCCCCATTCAGGTCGTTCCAAGCGACGACATAGCCCTCGAGATGCCCCTGTACGCCACATTCGCCGAGGCGATCGGTGTTCACGAACACCTCGACGGAGTCGTTCCCTCGGCCGAGGTCGTAGCTCGGGAACGATCCGGGGGCAAATTCTACCGCGCTGGCGGGCAGTGCAGGCCCCGATGTCCGGACGAACTCGAACGAAAGGCGGCGCATCTGGGAGTTGCCCTGAGGGTCGCTGTCATACTGAGACGCATTCGGGGCTGGGAAGAAGGGCCGCCCGTTCAAGTCGTTCCGCCCGTCCGCCGGAACCACGTCCGGGCCCTGGTTGGGATTGGACAGACGGAAGACGCCGCTCAGCCTACCGTTGTGGCCCGCCAGCCCCTGA
>CAZADU010000168.1:0-1606 GCA_964483945.1 uncultured bacterium | reverse complement strand
ATTCGTGCGCTTGGAGCCGCAGCGTGCACCCTGCTGACTGTGATCCTCTGCATCGGTCCGCTGGCTCGATTGGATCGCCGGTTTCTGCCGCTGCTCTACAACCGCCGCCATCTCGGGGTGATGATGTTCACGCTCGCGCTTGCGCACGGCGTGTTCTCGATCGTCCAGTTCCATGCGCTCGGAACGCTCGATCCGTTCGTGAGCGTGCTGGTGAGCAACCCACGGTACGCGACGATCAGCCAGTTTCCGTTTCAGCCGTTGGGCTTGGCGGCGCTCGTCATCCTGTTCGTCATGGCGGCCACGAGTCATGACTTCTGGCTCCACAACCTCACGGCGCCAGTCTGGAAGACGCTGCACATGTGCGTGTACATGGCGTACACGTTCATCGTGCTGCACGTGATGTTCGGCGTCCTGCAGGGGGAAGTCAGCCGGCTCCTCGCGTGGACGCTCTGCGCCGGAGTGCTCGGTGTGTTCACCCTTCATATCCTGGCTGCGAGGCAAGAGGCGCGGGGTGATCAAGAAGACAGAAATGCGCATAGCGACGGTTTCGTCGATGTCTGCAGCGTGAGCGACATCCCCGAGAAACGCGCCGTCGTGGCGTGTGTGTCCGGCGAGCGGGTCGCGGTGTTCCGCTACGACGGGAGGATCTCCGCGATCTCGAACGTGTGTCAGCACCAGAACGGCCCGCTCGGCGAAGGCCGGATCCTCAACGGATGCGTGGTGTGCCCCTGGCACGGATACGAGTACCTGCCGGATACCGGTGCCTCGCCGCCGCCGTTCACCGAGAAGGTGCCCACGTTTGACGTCCGCGTCGTGGCCGGCCGTGTGTTGGTGCACCCGCTGCCGCACGCGCCCGGTACTCGCGTCGAACCGGCGGTCCTCATGACGACATGACTGACATGAAGACGAACGACGGCGAGGAATTCTTCATTGGCTACGCCCCACCGATGCCGCCCCGGCTCGCTCAATTCATCGCACGAGTCGTGACCGGTTTGGCGTGCGGCGTCTCGGCTTGGGCCGTCATTGTTGCCGTGGGACACGTTCCGCTCAAAGGCGGCACCTTTGAGTTCGGACATCCTCAGCACTTCGCCGGCACGATCGTCGAACGGCCGTACCCGGTGCTGCGGCTCGATGCGTCCGGCCAGAGCACGACGTCCTGGCTTCTAGTCGCGCCCGGCAAGCACGGCGCCGACTCGCTGGTCCAGGGATTGGAGGGACGCCATGTCACGCTGACGGGTACTCGCGTCCGCCGGGGTGTGCACACAATGATCGAAGTCGAGCCAGGCTCTCTCTCCGTCGAGGGGTCAGAGGCCCGTGTGACGGCCGCCGAGATGCGGACAGAGTCCTTCGGCGATCGACCCGTGAAGGTGCGAGGCGAGATCGTGGACTCGAAGTGCTTTCTCGGGGTAATGGTCCCCGGCTCCGGCAAGACGCACAAGGACTGCGCGTCGCTTTGCCTGCGTGGCGGAATTCCTCCCGCCCTGTATGTCGAGGACCGAGACGGTGGTTCGGTCTTGATGCTTCTGACCGGAACATCCGGCGAGCCCATTGGCGCGCAAGCGCTCCGAGTGGTCGGCGAAGCTATCGACATGACGGGAATCATTGA
>CAZADU010000167.1:0-2240 GCA_964483945.1 uncultured bacterium | reverse complement strand
GCTGCCCGCCCCGGCGATGGCCCAGGACGCGTCGAGCAAGCCACCGGTGCAACTGTCCTCCGCCTACCTGCGCATGCTGCGCGACCAGTTGTCCGAGGGCCGCGTGCTGGCACCGGCGCTGATCGCTCGCCATGGACTGGACGTCGTGGACGAACTCGACCGGTTGCCCGAGGGCGATCCCTCGCGTGATGCGGCAGGGCCATTCGGAACCGCCCAGCCCCAGGTGACCTACCTCGGTGCCGACGTGCAGGCGAACAGCGTCGTGGGCGACGCGAGTTGCCTCTCCGGCTGTTCGGGCCGTCCGCTCGGCCAGGCCGAGACCACGATCGCCGCGTGGGGCCCCTACGTCGTGGCCGGCTGGAACGACACCAAGGGCTTCTGCACGGGTGGGGCGGTGCAGGGCTGGGCGGTCTCGAGCGACGGCGGTGCGACCTTTACCGACATGGGCGACGTACCGGCGATTCCCTCGGGTGGGCGCTACCGCGGCGACCCGGTGCACTTCGTGGACACGAGCAACGGCACGTTCTGGGTCCTGGGCCTGCACGAGGAGACGCCAGCGACGGGTTCGGGCCTGGCGATCATGAACGGGCACTTCTCGGGCAGCACGTTCGTGGTGGACGGCAACCGCAAGATCCTCGCCGGCGGCGCTGACTTCCTCGACAAGGAATGGGGTGCCGTGGACCCAGCTTCGCACAGCCTTTACGTGAGCTACTCGCGCTTCGTCGGCGGCGGCACGTCACAGATCGAATTCGTGCGCAGCACCGACGGCGGCACCACATGGAGCGTGCCACTGCTCATGCATGGCGCTGCGCAGAACGGGCTTGTGCAGGGCTCGCGCCCTATCGTCGGCCCCAACGGCGAGGTGATTGTCTACTGGTACGAAAGCTTCACCACGTTCGCCTCGCCGTTCAGCAAGCACCACGTGCGCATCTCGACGGACGGTGGCGTCTCGTTCGGCCCTGACGTGGTGGCGTCCACGTTCATCGAGAACTTCACGTCGGGCGGCGCCGGCTTCCGACGCGGCTTCGCCCCGACGTTCGCGAGCATCGGCGTGGACCGCACGGACGGTCCTTACCGCGGCCGCGTCTACCTGGCGTGGGACGAGTCGGTCAACGCCTACGACGCGCCCGCGCCGTCGCTGGGCGACAAGTCCGAGGTCGAGGTGAACGGCAACTTCGCCAACGCCGTGCCATTCTCGGTGGGCCAGCGACTGCGCGGCGGGCTCACCAGCAGTACCGACTCACTCGACCTGTGGCGGTTCACGGGCACGCAGGGGCAGACCGTGTACTTCCGCACCGATTCCAGCACGGCGGGCGCGAACTTCCAGATGCGCCTCCAGTGCTCGAGCGACACGGCGCTATTCCAGAACATGCGGTTCCTGGCGTACAACACCAGCGGCAGCTCCAACTGGCTGGCCTACACGCTGCCGTCCACCGGCACTTACTACCTGCGCATGTTCCGCAATGCCGCCGGCACGGCAAACTACCGCCTGCTGACATCGTTCGACACGCCATCGGCGGGCGAGCGGGCCCGCGATCACCGTGACCAGTTCCTGTGCTGGTCCGACGACGGCATCGCGTGGAGCGCGCCGGTACGAATCGTGGACAGCCCGCAGGCGAACGACGCCATCTTCCCCGAGGTGGCCGTGGACGGCGCCGGACGCGTGCACGTCTACTGGCACGACTGGCGAGACGGCCTGCCCTGCGGAGCCGAGTCCTCCGAGTACATGGTGTCCTCGGGCGATGGCGGCGTGACGTGGGGGCCGAACCTGCGCGTCAGCGACGTGAACTCGTTCTGGTCGGCGAACGCCTGCGGCAGTGCGAACCAGGGCGACTACCAGGGCATTACCACCGAGGGGCTGGACGTGCTGCCGTGCTGGGCCGACTCGCGCAACGGCGACGCGGACGCGTTCTTGGAGCGCATCACACGAAAGACGCAGTTCACCTGCCCGAGCTCGCCGCAGTTGTTCGCGGGCGGCACGTCACCGGGCCTGAACCTCACGCTCGACAACGCAGGCAACGTGGGCGCGAACTATGCCTACCGGGTCGAGGACAGTGCGGGTTGGATCACCAGCGCGACGCCCGCCACACTCGACACGGTCTTGCTCGGCTCAGGTGGTGTGCAGGCCTTCACGGTGAACCTCAACCTCTCGGGCACTTGCACGCCTTCCTCCGACCAGGTGCGGTTGATCGTCGAGGACCTCGCCGTCCCTGGCGCGTTCGACACCTGCGAGGTCACCG
>CAZADU010000166.1:0-5261 GCA_964483945.1 uncultured bacterium | reverse complement strand
GCGGCCGCGCGTGCACGGAGAAGATCTGCTGTGGGTGACGGGCCGCTTCGCGGGGCGCCGCATCGAGTCGAGCGGCGGCGACTACGTGGAGGGCTCGGGCGGCTACCGGTTCCGCGCGGTCGTGGACTCTGGCGGGAACGTGGACGTGAAGTTCGTGCGCATGGGGTTGTGGTAGCGGATCGTCACGCGTCGATACCGCGATCCGTGGCGGCTCTGGCGAGCCGCGCGAACTCATCCAACGTCAGGGTCTCGCCGCGGCGGGTGAGTGCGATGCCGGCTTGGCGACCCAGGCGTTCCACGGCGGGGCGCGGCAGGCCGAGCGCGTTCTCGAGCGTGTTCAGGAGTTGCTTGCGGCGCTGCTGGAACGAGGCGCGGATGATGCGGAACAGCAGCGCCTCGGGGGCCTCGACCGGCGGATGGTCACGCAGGAAGAAGCGCACCAGCATGGAGTCCACATCGGGCCGCGGCCAGAACGACCCCGAGCGCAGCGTCATGAGCGGCTCCATGAGCGCGTGGTAGCGGGCGAACAGTGTGAGCGCGCCGTACTCGGGCGTGCCGGCTGCCGCCGCGAGCCGCTCCGCGTACTCCTTCTGCACGAGCAGCACCGCGCTGCGCACGACGTGCTGGGACTCGAACAGGTGCTCGAGGATCGGCGTGGTGACGTTGTAGGGGATGTTGCCGACCACGACCAGCTTGTCCACGCCGTGCGCTGCGGCCGCAGCGGCGAGGTCGAACTCGAGAAAGTCGCCCTCGACGATGCTGATGCGCGGCACGTCGCCGCACTCCTCGCGCAGATACTGCGCGAGCCCCTTGTCCAGTTCGACCGCGATCAGGTGGCGCACGCGCCGGGCGATGCGCAGCGTCAGTGCGCCAGCACCCGGGCCGATCTCGACCGCGACGTCGTCCTCGCGCAGGTGCGCGTGCTCGACGATGCGCTCGGCGACCTCCTCGCGCACGAGGAAGTTCTGCCCAAACCGCTTGCGCGGCGACAGCCCGCGCGAGGTGAGCGCGTCCTTCACGCGCTGCAGTTCGCTGCCGCCGGACTCGCGCTGGGCTCGCTCGCGCACGTGCCCCGAGACATGCGGGCGCCTGGGGTCGCGCGGGGAGGGGCGGTTCATGCGCGAAGTGTCGGACACGCGAGGGCGCGGCGGCAAGCCGCGCGACTACGCCTGCCGCACCCTCGGGCCGAACTCCAGCGCATCCTTGGCCATCTCGCGCGCGTAGGCGTCCTCTGCGCGTGCCGCCAGCTCGCACAACACCTCGTGGCCCTCGCCGCCGATGGCGGCGAGAGCATAGGCGGCGTGGTGGCGCACCCACCACGAGCGGTCGCTCACGCACGCGGCGAGGGACTCCACCGCGGGCGACGCCGACAGCCGGCCGAGCGCCTGTGCGGCCATGGCGCGCACGGGCCACGCCTCGTCGGCGAGGGCGATGACCAGCACCGGGATGGCCTCGCCCATGCCCAGCCGGCCGAGTGCTCGGGCCGCGGCGACGCGCGGCTCTAGCGCCGGGCTTCGGAGCCGGTCGGCGATGCTGCCACGCGCCGAACGACAGCGCGCGAGCCCCAGCACGTCCAGCGCCGCACACTCCATACGCACGTCACCGTGGCCGCGTTCGAGCGACGCGATCATCAGCGCGCGCGCCGCGGGCCCGAACGAGCGCAGGAGCCCCACCAGCGCCGGCAGCGGGCGCATGGCGAGCGAATCCGGGTGCTCCAACAGCCAGCGCAGCGTACGCAGGTCGCGATGCCGCGCCAGCGCGCGTGCCGCGGCCAGTCGCACGCTCTCGGGGCCGCGTACGAGCGCGTGCCGCAGCACGCGGCGCGAGCGCGGGTCGGGCAGCATGCCGAGCCGGCGCGCGGCCAGTTCGCGGCGCGCGGGTAGTTCGCTCGCGGTCAGCACGCGCCGCTCCTCGGCCACGTGGCCGCTGCGTGCGAGTGTGTGCGCGAGGCCGCGGCGTTCGCGCACGCGCAGCGTGGCCGTGATGGCCTCGAGCGCATCCCAGAAAGACTCGTGCCCGGTGCGCGCGGCGGCCCGGCGCAGCGCTCGTTCGGGCACGCGGCCGGCCACGTTGCCGCCCAGGATCCGGAACAACTCGCCCGCTCGCAGCCGGGCCGCGCGCTTCTGGCCGCGCCGCGACAGGCGAGCGAGCAGGAACACGAGCAGTGTGACCGCTGCGGGTACCCCGAGCGCGAAGCCGAGCAGGATCCAGGGGTCGATGGAGGGCATCATTCAGGTCATCGGCCGTCGCACCAACGGCTTGATGGGGGAATCGCGACCGCATCGAGAGCGGGTTTCAGCACTTGAGTCGTTGACACCCGCGGAACCGGGCTCGTACCATTTTCGGCCCTAGCCTTCCCCCCTTGCCCATCGGAGCAGCCTCTGGTTTCGCCCGCTCCCGCTGCCCCCCTCGCGCCGGTCCGCGCCGCCGCGCCCGAGACGCCTTTCTTCCTGACCGTCGATGGCACCCCGCTCTACGCCGTGTTCCACGAGGCCGTCCCGGGTCGCGAGCACGCGCCTGTCGTCGTACACGTACACGGGCTCGGCGTGGAGCAGATCACGCTCTACCGGCAGGAGGTCCTGGTCGCGCGTGCGGCCGCTGCTCGCGGGATCCCGGTGCTGCGATTCCACGCGCGCGGGCACGGCGATTCGGGCGGCAGCTCGGCCGACGTCACACTCGACTCGCTCGTGGCCGACGCCCGAGCGGCGGCGGATGAGGCGCGCCGCCGGAGCGGCCGCTCGCGCATCGTGTGGCTCGGTGTGCGCATGGGCGCGCTGGTCGCCTCGCTCGCCGGGGGCGTCGGCTCCGGCCGCGACGATGCCGAGGCGTTCGTGCTGTGGGAACCGGTGGAGAAGCCGGCGGATTTCTTTCGGCAGCAACTGCGCACGCTGTTGTTCTCGCAGGTGGCGGGCGGCAAGAAGCCCGACTCGACCGTGGATCAACTGCTCGCCCGGCTCGAGACGCAGGGCAGCCTCGACGTGTTGGGTTACACGCTGCAGCGCTCGCTGGTGCAGAGCCTCGGGAATGCTTCGCTCGCCCCGACTCTCACCGGCGGGCGCGCACGTGTACGCCTCGCACAGGTACAAGCGCGCGCCAAGCTGGCCCCCGCGCATGCCCAGTTGGTCGAGGCGCTCACTGCGGCGGGCACCGACGTGCAGACCGCGCTCGTGCAGGAGGAGCCCGGCTACCAGCTCATGAGCAATCCGGCCTGGCAGTCCGACGCGCTCACGCGCGTGACCATCGAGTGGCTCGATGCCCTGGCGTGAGTCCGCCGCCGAACTCGAGCGCGCTCGCGCCGAGGTGCCGGTCGCACTCGCGACGCCGGCGGGCAAGCTGTACGGCATCTACACCCCACCCGACCCTGCGGTCGCACGCGCGGAGCAGGCCGTGGTGCTGCTGACGCGCCCGCGCTCGCACCGCAACCGCATGTGGGTCGAGGGAGCGCGGCGGCTCGCCACACGCGGCTTCGGCGCGTTCCGGTTCGACTACCACGGCACGGGGGACTCCGAGGGGATGACCGCGTACCTGGACCCCAATCAGCCCTATCGAGACGACATCACCGCCGTGCTGCGCATGCTGCGCCAGCAGTTCGGCCACCAGCGCTTCGTGGTGCTCGGGGCGTGCTTTGACGCGCGCACCGCGCTGTCGGCGTTCATGGACGAAGGCCGCGCGATCGACGGGCTGTTATTCTTCGCCGCCCCGGTCATGGAACTGGACACGCTGGTCAAGGCGCACGCGGACCGCAAGGACTGGAAGCACCTGCTCCGAGCCGTCGGGAACCCCGAGAACTGGCGCACGCTCGGCGATCCCGCGCGTTGGCGCTACATGGCCACCGTGCTCCGGCGGGTCGCAGGGGGCGGCGCGCGCGGCGGTGTGCGGAACGACACGCCGCTGGCCGATAGCTTCGTGGAGCACTTCCGAGCCCTGGTCGCCTCTGGCGCGCGGGGGCTGTTCGTGTACGGGGACGCCGACGCGGAGTACGCTTCGTTCCAGGTCGCACTGGAGACTCTGTTCCCGAGGCTCACGCCCGAACAGCGGGCGCGCTTCGACATCGAGGTGTGGCCCGGAGACGTGCACGGCACCTTGAACGTGCCGGTCCAGCGGCGCGTGCTGGACCGCGCGCTCGAATGGGTCGGGCAGTTTCATTCGCAAGCCGCGTCCGATGCCGCTTCCGGCGATCGAGCGGCCGGAGGCCGCTAGGCTCTCAATGGACTTCGAGCTCTCGACCGACCAGAAAGAGCTGCGCGACGCCGTTCGCGCGTTCGCGCGCAGTGCTCTCAACGAGGGTCTCGAGCAGCGCGACCACGACGGCGTGTTCCCGCGCGACGAGTGGCGCAAGTGCGCCGAGTTCGGAATCCTCGGACTGCCCGTGCCCGCGGCCTACGGCGGCCAGGGGCAGGACCTCGTCACCACCACCATCGCCATGGAGGCCATGGGCTGGGGCTGCCGCGACAACGGCCTCGTGTTCAGCCTCAATGCGCAGATGTGGGCAGTGCAGATGCCGCTCGCGCACTACGGAACCGAGGAGCAGAAGCGCGAGTGGCTGCCGAAGCTGGTGAGCGGTGAGATGATCGGCGCACACGCCATCACCGAGCCCGGTGCCGGCTCGGACGTGTTCTCGCTCAGCTCGCGTGCGATTCGCGATGGCACTGGCTACGTGCTGAATGGCCAGAAGACGTTCGCCACCAACGCGCCCGTGGCCGACGTCGCGCTGGTGTTCGCCTACCTGCAGCGCGAAGGACAACAGCCCGTGCTGACCGCGTTCCTGGTGCCTCGCAGCACGAAAGGCGTGACGTTCGGCAATCCCATCCCCAAGATGGGCCTGCGCACCTCGCCCATGGGCGAGGTGATCCTCGAGGACTGCGCCGTGCCCGAGTCGGCGCGACTGGGCCCCGAAGGCGGCGGCATGCGCATCTTCAACTCGGCCATGGAATGGGAGCGCGCCTGCATCTTCGCCGGGCACTTGGGCGCGATGGAGCGCCTGCTCGACGACTGCATCGCGTACGCCAAGAATCGCCGCCAATTCGGCCAGCCCATCGCCAAGTTCGAGTCGGTGGCCGACCGTAGCGCCGACATGAAGGTGGCCATCGAGGCCGGCCGATACCTGCTCTACAAGGTGGGCTGGCTCACGGGTCGCGGCGAGAGCGCAATGCTCGAGGCGGCGATCGCGAAGCTGTTCGTGAGCGAGATGCACAGCAAGGCCGCGCTCGACGCGCTCCAGCTCCACGGCGGCTACGGCTACATGAAGGAGTACCCGATCG
>CAZADU010000165.1:0-4546 GCA_964483945.1 uncultured bacterium | reverse complement strand
GGCGCGGTGGGGCCCAGTGCGCGCAGGGCTCGAGTGTCACGTACAGCGTTGCGCCTCGCGCGGCTCGGCCTGCGCGGCGAAGCGCTTCGGCCTCGGCGTGGTCGCGGCCGACGGCGCGATGCCAGCCCTCACCCACCACTCGACCGCGCTTCACGACGACGGCCCCGACGACGGGATTGGGCGAGGTACTCCCGCGGCCGTGTTCAGCGAGCCGCAGCGCGCGGCGCATGAACACGGAATCGACATCGAGGAAACGCTTGGGTCTGGGTTGGACGGTCATGGTGCCCCGGAACGGGTACGCGGGGCGGGAAGACCGCACGGCACGACGCGGCCGGACCCGTGGGTCCGCCCCCGGTGCAGGGCGCTCCTCCTTCTCTCATCCCGACTTTGACGGTCGGCCCCGGAATCACACCGGGTCTGCCCAGGGGACTCATCACCCCGCAGGCTCGCGGGCTGTACCGCCGGTGGGGACTCGCACCCCGCCCCGAAGGAAAAAGCGGCAGGGATTCTAAGGTGGGCCGATTCATGCGGTCAAAGGACCGGCTGACGCGGACGCCCGCACGCGGGGGGTCCGGCGGCGATCGCGGCACGTTTCATGTCGCACGTGCGTGCAAGGCGGCAAAACATTGGCATTTCGCAAGAAGACACCTTGGCGTGTAACGGTAGGCAACCCCAGGGCCGGCGTTTTCCGTTGCCCCGCGCCCGTCCTTTGCGCTTTCATGGAGAGATTGAGTCCTCTCGCTCGGACTGACCACTGGGAGCCCCCCGCATGCACCGTCCCTTTGCCCTACTTCTCGCCGCCGTGAGCCTCGCGCTCGCTGCGAGCACGCTCCTGCCCCGCCGAGCGACCACGCGGACGCAGGCGACGGGCGACTTCCTGCACTTCGAGAGCGGGCACGTCCACCCGTTGGCCATGACGCCCGACGGCACGCGACTACTCGCCGTGAACACGGCCGACGGACGGCTGGCCGTATTCAGCCTCACGGGCCCCGCCCCCGCTCGCATCGCCGACATCCCGGTGGGGCTCGAGCCCGTCTCGGTCGCGGTGCGCAGCAACCATGAAGCATGGGTGGTCAATCATCTCTCGGACGACATCAGCATCGTCGACCTGACCACGCTGCACGTGCGCGCCACGTTGCGTGTGGGCGACGAACCCGCCGACGTCGTGTTCGCCGGCGCTCCGCAGCGCGCTTGGGTGAGCGTGTCGCAGGAGGACGCGATCAAGCTCTACGACCCCACGAACCTCGCCGCACCGCCGCAAGTGGTCCCGGTGCCCGCGCGCAAGCCGCGCTCGCTCTCGGTCAGCGCCGACGGCGCCACCGTATTCGCCGCGGTGCTGCACGGGAACGACGGCGCCACGGTGCTGTCGCAGGCCGAGGCCGGCGACTCGCTGCCGGCGCCGCAGCCACCCATGAGCCCGTCGCTCCCCCCCGCGCCGAAGACCGGTCTGATCGTGCACCTGGTGAACGGCCACTGGCGCGACGTCGCCGGCAAGCTTTGGGACTCGAAGGTGACCTACAGCGTGCCGCGCGTGGAGGTGGTGCGCTTCGATGCCGCCGATCCCGGGGCGCAGGTCGCATTCGGCGGACTTGCCACGTCCATGTTCGCAACGGACGTGAACCCGGTGACGGGCACGTGCGCGGCCGTGGGCACCGAGGCCATGACCGAGATCCGGTTCGAGCCCAACCTGCGCGGGCACACGACCGAGTCGCGCATCGCGCTCCTGCCGACCGCGGGCCCCACGATCACCGTGCCGCTCAACCCGCACATCAGCTACGCGGTGCCCACGGGCCCGGCCGTCGAGCGCGACTCGTCGCTGGCCATGCCCGCCGGCGCCGATTGGTCCCCCGACGGGCAGCGTCTGTTCGTGACCGCGATGGGATCAGCGAAGCTCGGCGTCATGGATGCGACGGGCGCGATGCTCGCGCGCGTCCCCACGGTGAGCGGGCCGACGGGCGTTCTCGTGGACGGTGCGCGCCAACGCATCTATGTGCTCGGCCGCTTCCGCCACCAGTTGCAGACGCTCTCGGCCGGCACTCTACAGCCGGTTGCCATCGCACCTCTCGGATTCGATCCCACGCCAGACGACCTGGTGAACGGCCGCCGCTTCTTCTACGGCGGGTTCACTTCGGGCCACGGCGATCAAGCCTGCGCGAGCTGCCACTTCTTCGGCGACATGGACAACCTCGCCTGGGACCTCGGCGACCCCACCGGCGTGATGGCGCCCGTGCCCGCGGGCATGCTCGATCCGCTGCTGGTACCCATACACCCGATGAAGGGCCCCATGACGACGCAGAGCCTGCGCGGGCTGCTCAACACCGGCGTGCTCCACTGGCGCGGCGACCGCAACGACTTCCTTTCGTTCCGCGGCGCCACGCAGGGCCTGCTCGGGCTCGCCTCGCCGATTCCCGACAGCGAGATGGTGGCGATGTCGCAGTTCGTGTTGCCGCTCGTTTACCCGCCGAACCCGCATCAGCGCCTCGACCGCTCGTTCCCGGACGCGCCCGCGGGGCAGCCGAGTGCGGAACGCGGCCGCGTGTTCTACTCGAACACGCCCGTGGATGGCGGCCAGACGTGCGCGTTCTGCCACTCGCTGCCCACCGGCACGAACCGGCAGCTCGTCGACCGGATCGCACTTCAGGCTTCGCAGGACATGAAGGTGCCGCAGTTGCGCAACATGTACCAGAAGACCGGCTTCACCGACGCGCCGGGCGCGGTGAACAAGCGCGGCGCGGGCTTCATCCACGACGGTTCCGTGGACGACCTGCTCGAATTCCTGAATTTCACCGGCTTCAACTTCGCCGCCGGCGTCGCCGGCGAGGGTCAGCGCCGCGACCTCGAGGCGTTCTTGCACGCATTCGACACCGGCATCGCACCCGCCGTGGGTGCGCAGGTCACGTTCGACGGCACCGCCGCCGACGGGGCCCGAGTCGCTCGCATGGACACGTTGGTGCAGCGCGCCACCGCGGGAGACTGCGACCTGGTCGCGCACGGGCGCGTCTCGCTCGAACCGCGTGCATGGAAGTTCTCCGGCGGGCAGTGGACTCCCGACGTGACCGGCCAGCCCTCGCTCACGAGCGTGCAACTGCGTGCGCTCGCCGGGCCCGGGAGCGAGATCACCGTGACCGGCGCTCCGCTCGGCGGCGGCACGCGCATGGGGCTCGACCGCGATCGGGACGGCTACTCCGATGGCGACGAGCGTGCCGCAGGCAGCGATCCCGGCGACCCCGCCTCGACGCCGGCCACCGTGAGCGCGATCGGCGGCCCGCTCGCCACCGGCCTGCACACCGCGCGGCCGAACCCATTCCGCGGTGGCACGCGATTCGAGTTCACTCTCGCACGTGCCACGCGCGTCGAGCTGGCGGTGTTCGACTTGTTGGGCCGCGAAGTGCGCCGTTTGTCACCCGCGCACGACTGGCCGGCGGGCGTGCACGCGCTGGCGTGGGACGGGCGCCGCGACGACGGCTCCTCAGCCGGGCCGGGCCTCTACTACGCGAGACTGCGAGCGGATGGCGCCACGCACGTGCGCACGGTGGTCAAGTTGGACCGCTGATCCGGAACGGAAGCGGCCGCCCGCGGGACTCCGCCGGGCGGCCGCACTCCGGGCTCCCGCGCACCAGCCAATTCTCTCATCCCGACTTTGACGGTCGGCCCCGGAATCACACCGGGTCTGCCTAGGGGACTCGCGCCCCGCAGGCTCGCGGGCTGTACCGCCGGTGGGGACTCGCACCCCGCCCCGAAGGAAAAAGCGGCAGGGGTTCTAAGGTGGCCCACTCGGTGCGGACAAAGGCCGGACGGGCGCGAGCGTTCGCGATGCATGCGCCGACGGGAGCATGGAGTCGCAAGGCGTTGTCGTTGTGCGACATGACACGCGTAATGGCGACCCAACACGCAACGGGATCGGCGCCCCGGCACCGGCCGCTCGCCTCGAGAACCGGGCCGTCCTCTGCGCGACATTCGCCACGAACCCAGCGCCCTCTGTGCACGCACCGGGACGGGGGCGGACGGTCGCACTCGAACGAAACGGCCACTCCCGCGCTTCGAGGTAGCCGCCGCCGCCCATGTCCGTGTTGCGGATCAGCGTAGCAGCGTGACGACTCGCGTGAAGCGGCCCTGCGGTGTGACCAGCCGCGCATAGTAGACACCCGCCGGCAACTGCCGGCCGTCGGCGCCGGCGCCGTTCCACTCGAGCGCGTGCTCGCCCGCGGCGTGTGTGCCGTCCGCCAAAGTGCGCACCCGGCGGCCGTCGACCGAGAACACGTCCAGCTCGGCTCGACCCTCACGGGCGAGCGTGAACCGGAACGTGGTCGAGCGCGAGAACGGGTTCGGCATGGCCGGCGCGAACGCCGTCGCGAACACCTGTGGCGACACTCCGAGCGTGCCCGTGCCGACGCGGGTAGCTCGGTTCTGGTCATCGCGCGCGTCCACCGTGTCGAACGCAATTCCTGGCGCGCCAGGACCCAGCACGCGGAAGTGCACCGTGGCGAACTCACCCTCGCCCGTGAAGCCACGGCCCGGGCCCGCGAGCGAAGCGGCGTCCACCGTT
>CAZADU010000164.1:0-2104 GCA_964483945.1 uncultured bacterium | reverse complement strand
TCGGACATGCGCAAGCGGCCCGTGCAGTAGTCGCGCATACAGGAGTAGCCGGCGGCGAGGAAGTCCCGCCGGTGGTCGATCACGGCGATGAGGGAGACCCCCTCGGCGATGTTGGACTTCTCCTCGAGATCGACGGTGTCGAGGCGGACCATGGCGGCCTCGGGCGACAGGTGCATCCGCGAGAAACGGTGCATGGCGCTGCTCCGCGGGGGCGGGCGTGCTCGGGGGCACGCACAATTCCTATCACGCGTGTTCGCGACGCTCGTGCGTGCGCGCACACCGCGCGAAACACAGCGCGACAGCAACTTTCGCGAAATCGCGTCGAACGAGGCCCACGGGGGACTGGCGTGCGTCTCCGCGCGAATGCGTGCGCGACTCCCGACCGCAGACAGCGAGTCAGCTCGAAACCGTCAAGTGAACTCGGAGTAAAGCCAGCCCGCGCTGCGCTTCTGAGTCCTCCGGAATCCCCAGGTAGGGGGCGCGCCACCGCACCCGGTCCCCGCCCGCCCTGGCGACCAAGTCTCGTCCGAGAAATCCGCACGCGCGGAGTTCTCAGTCAGCCCCTTAAGGCCACACGCGCCGTTCGACCGCGGGCAGCGCCAGATCCGCGCCGCGCATGAACACGGTGTCCGGACGCACCGAGGGCATCCAGTACGGCAGCTCCTCCAACGTCTCGCACTCCCACTGCACGGCGTCACCCCACGCACCGGGATTCAAGTGGCCCACCTCGCCCTCGGCGCCCAGCGCGCGGGCGGCATTCCATGTGGTCGCCAGCAGCAACTCTTCGGCATTGAATCCGCACAGGCGCCCCGCGAGTGCCACGCACTCCATGAGCGACTGCGCGGGTGCGGTGCCGGGATTGAAGTCGGTGGCGATCGCGAAGCGAGCGCCCGAGGCACGGACCCGGCCCGCCTCCGGCAGCGGCAGCCGCAGCGTGAGTGCAGCAGCCGGCAGCAGCACACCCACGGTTCCGGCTTCGGCCAGGTCCTTCCAGTCCTCGTCCGTCGCACTCTCGAGATGATCGGCGCTGCGCGCACCCAGCTCGGCCGCAAGCCGAGCCCCCCCGCAGCGCGCGGTCTGTTCCGCGTGCAGCTTGATCGCGAACCCCAGCTCGACGGCGCGCTCGAGCACGGTGCGGCATTCGTCGGCGGTGAAGCCGACGGGATCGCAGAACACGTCCACCGCACTCGCCATGCCGCGCCGGTGGATCTCGGGCACCAGCAGGTCGCGCACTTCGGCCACGTACTCCTCACGCCGCCCCGCGAACTCGTCCGGCAGTGCGTGCAGCACCAGTGCGGTGCGGTGGACCCGCACCGGCACGCGAATCGCGGCACCCGACATGAGTTCCAGCAGCCGGATCTCGCGCGCCGGGACGAGCCCGTAGCCGCTCTTCACCTCGACCGTGGTGCAGCCGTTCGCGCGCCAGCGTTCGAGGCGGTTCGCGAGCGTCTTCTCGAGCACTTCCTCCTTCACCGCGGCCGTGGACCGCACCGTGGAGCGGATGCCGCCACCTTGGGCGGCGATCTCGGCGTAGCTCTCACCCGCCAGCCGCATCTGGAACTCGCGCGCGCGGTGCCCGCCGAAGATCATGTGCGTGTGGCAGTCCACCAGCCCCGGCGTGACGAGCTTGCCGTTGGCGTTGAGCGGTCGCGCGTCCGGGTGGTGGCGGAACAGGTCGGCCGCCGGCCCCACCTCGAGTACGCGGCCGTCGCGGAACACGATCGCGCCCTTGGGGAAGCGGAGGATCTCGCGACCGTTGGCATCGGGCGTGACCACTTCGGACGTGTTGTGGAGGATCAGGTAAGCGGTGCGCCCCGCGACCGGCTTCCCGGACGGGTCGTGCGCGGGCCAATAGGTCATCGGCTCACGACGTCACGCCGGGGAGGTTCATGCCCGTGCGCTGCGCATGCTCCACGGCCAGCTCGTAGCCGGCATCCGCGTGGCGCATGACACCGGTGCCGGGGTCGTTCGTGAGCACGCGTTCGAGTCGGCGATCGGCCTCGGCGCTGCCATCGCACACGATCACCATGCCAGCGTGGATCGAGTTACCGATTCCCACGCCGCCGCCGTGGTGGAGGGACACCCATGACGCACCCGAGGCGGT
>CAZADU010000163.1:0-5543 GCA_964483945.1 uncultured bacterium | reverse complement strand
CGAGCTGCGGCGAACCTGGGACACCGAGGATCGCGAGCGGTCCATCGCTGCTTACCCGCTCACACCGTACCGTCAGCCACGCTGGCTCCCGCCAGGCGAGTTCCGCGACCGCGTGGACCTCGCCGTCGAACGGCACCGACGTGATGGGCTCCGATTCGAACTGCACCGGCTCGAGTTCCCCGATGCGCCAGGGGCCATCGAGCGGATGTGCGGAGCGCTCCCGTCGCAGGTGCGCGACACCGACGCGCTGAGCCAGCCGTTCACGCGCGTCGCACTCCTGCTCGTGACCGGCGAGCTCGAGGCATTCGTTCGGCTGCGTCAACGCCTGCTCGAGTTGTGGGCGGACGCCTGGGGCGCGGCGTCGATGCCCGCGCCGCCCGCTTCCTTCGTGGACCGGAGCGTGTCGCTGGCCGGCCCGGAGGACGCCGAGGCATTCAATACGGCTGCCGACGTCTGGCTGGTGGAACCCTGATCGCGACCATTGGGGTGGCTTGACCCTTCGGGCGGCCCGCACGCATCCTGCGCGCCCACCCGGAGAAGCTCGTGCCCGCCCGCATCCACCGACTCTCGCCCGAGACCGCATCCCGCATCGCCGCGGGTGAGGTCATCGAACGGCCACTGTCCGCGCTCAAGGAGATCGTCGAGAACGCCCTCGATGCGGGCGCTCGCTCGATCGAGGTACGCGTGGAGCGGTCACTCGATCAGGTCTTCAGCGTGTCCGACGACGGCGGTGGCATCCTCCCGGCCGAACTGGAGCTGGCGCTCGAGCGGCACGCCACGTCCAAGCTGACCGCACTCGAGGATCTCGATCAGCTGGCGTCACTTGGCTTCCGCGGCGAAGCACTGCCCAGCATCGCCGCGGTGAGCCGCCTCAAACTGGTCTCGCGGTCGGCGAGCGAGGAAGCCGCGTCGTTCGTGCGCGTGGACGGCGGCACCGTGGTGGAGCGCGGCTTCGCGGCCCGCGAACCGGGCACCACCGTCGAGGTGCGTGATCTGTTCCACAACACCCCCGCACGGCGGAAGTTCTTGAACGCGCCTGCGAGCGAGCTGCGCTCCGCGATCCGCATGGTCGAGAGCTACGCGCTCGCCTCACCCGGAACGGGCTGGCGTCTGGTCGTCGACGGCCGCGAGCGTTTCGCATGGCCGCCCGCGGGCTCGCATCGCGAACGCGCGGCCCAGGTGTGGGGGGCGCGGCACGCCGAGCAGCTGCTCGAGGCGGCCGCCGTGCGCGGCGGCTACGCGGTGACCGCACTGCTCGGCTTGCCCGAGCACGCACGCGCCACGCGCGAGGGCCAGGTGTTCCTCGTAAACGGCCGCTGGGTGCAGAGCCCGGCGCTGTCCCAGGCGCTGCGACACGCTTACGGCAATCTGCTCCCGCACGGCCGTTTCCCGGCGGCGGTGGTGTGGCTCACGGTGCCTCCAGACCGGCTCGACGTGAACGTGCATCCGACCAAGCGCGAAGTGCGATTCGCCGACGACGACAGCGTGTTCTCGCTGGTCGCGGCCGCGTGCGCGCAACCACTCGCGAGCATTCACCCGCCGTTCGTGGTGGTGGGTTCGGCCGCTGGCGCTTCCCAGCCCGGGTGGGCCGACCGCGTGCGCGACCGGGGCCCCGAACCGCCGCGCGGCCAGATGCCGTTGCTGCTGCCCGTCACCGGGGGCGAGCCGCACGAGCCGGGGCTGGTGGCGCCGGGGGTGTTCGGCGCAGGTGGTAGTCCCGGGACCGTGACGGACGCGCTGTCCGTGGACGCGAGCGCGGAGCCCGAGATGTGGCAGCTACACCGCACGTACATCCTTGCCCCGGTGCGCGACGGGCTCGTCATCGTGGACCAACACGCGGCGCACGAGCGCATCCTCTACGAGGAGGCCATCGCGCGACTTCGCGGAGCGCAGGGCAGTTCGCAGGGACTGTTGTTCCCGGCGCTGGTGGACTTGTCCCGCTCCCAGTTCGAGCTGTTGCTGGAGCTTTCGCCGCTACTACAGAAGCTGGGCTGGGACCTCGCGCCGCTTTCGCCTCCCACCGTGGTGATCCAGGGCGTGCCCTCGGGGCTGAGGATCGAAAGCCCCGCGGGGCTGCTGCAGGACGTGCTGGACGGGCTCGGCGAGGGTGGGGCCATGGCCCAGGACGACCTGCTCGAGCGGCTCGCGAACTCCCATGCCTGCCATTCAGCGATCCGCGCCGGGGAGCGGCTCACCCGAGAAGAGATGAGCGCGCTCGTGGACCGGCTTTTCGCCACGACGCGGCCACACGGCGACCCGCACGGCCGCCCGACGTTCGTGCGCATGGATCTCGCCGAGCTGCATCGGCGCTTCGGCCGCAGCTAAGTGTGATGCGCCGCCTCGCCGTCGCGTTGGTTGGTGCCACGGCCACGGGCAAGACCGCGGTCGGCGAATGTGTCGCGGAGCAGCTGCGGGGGGCGGTGGTGTGCGCCGATGCCCGGCAGGTGTATCGCGAACTGGAGATCGGTACCGGGAAGCCCACTGGGCCCGAGCGTGCCAACAGGCCGCATCACCTGTTCGACCTCCTGTCGCTTGGGCAGAACGCGAGCGCCGGACGCTGGGCGCGAGCGGCGGCGGACACCTGCGAGCGGCTCTTCGCAGAGGGGATCACGCCCGTACTGGTGGGCGGCTCGGGGCTCTATCTGGCGGCACTCCAGCAGGGGCTGCATCCGGAGCCTCCGCGAGACCAGGCATTGCGAGCGCGGCTTGAACAGGAATGCGCCGCTTCGGGCATTGAGAGCATGCACGCGAGGCTCGCAACACTCGACGCCGAGGCGGCCGCAAAGCTCGGCCGGCGTGACCGGCATCGTGTACTCCGCGCACTGGAGATCATCACCGCGGGGGGCCACCCGCTCGCCTGGTGGCGCGATCACCCGCTCGCCCCGCCGCTCGTCGCCGAGTGGCGCACGTTCGAACTCGTCTGCCCGGCGGTCGAACTGGCCAAGCGCATTGATGACCGCACGCTCGCCATGTGGCAGGAGGGACTGCTTGACGAGGTGCGCGGGATCATCGTGGCCGGGCAGGGGCCAGCACTGCGACGCCTGGCGGCGATCGGCTACGATGAGGCGCTCGATGTGCTCGAAGGCACCGTGTCACCGAAGGCGGCACTCGATCGCATGTCATTACGCACGAGACAGCTCGCCAAGCGGCAGCGCACGTGGTTCCGCCATCGGGTCGAGGCGGTGCGCCTGGAACCCGGAGTTGGACCGGAGATCGACGTCCGGGCCATCGGGGAGCGCATCGTCGCCGCACTCTCAGCGGCTTGAACTGAACGAGTTTCGTCCCGTTCGTGCTCGCGTGCGCCTGAGCGCCGCGTTTGTTGACACCTGCGAGAGCCGGCCCTAGCTTGGGCGCATCCTTCGTATTCGTGATGCGGGCATAGCTCAGTTGGTAGAGCGCGAGCTTCCCAAGCTTGAGGTCGCGGGTTCGACCCCCGTTGCCCGCTCCATTCCCGAGGCATCGGCGCGCCGGCTCCGGCGGATTCACCCGTGGCTGGCGCGCCTCGCCTTTCCGGCCCTCTTATGAGTGCTCCTGTCGTCGCCATCATCGGCCGGCCCAACGTCGGCAAGTCCACGCTCTTCAATCGCATCCTTGGAGAGCGGCGGGCGGTCACGCATGACCGCCCGGGAGTGACGCGGGACCGCAACGCCGTTCGCGCCGAGTGGACGGGTAGAGCGTTCATCCTCGTGGACACCGGCGGCTTCCTGCCCGAGTCCTCTGAGGGACGCGATGCGGACGTGCGCCGGCAGGCCGAGGCCGCAATCGGACTCGCCGATGCGGTGATCTTCCTGGTGGACGCGCTCACGGGTGTGACCGACCTCGACCAGGCCATCGCCACCCAGATCCGCCGTACGCATCCCAAGGCGCTGCTCGTGGTGAACAAGGTGGACGTGCCAGGCGATACCATCGTGCACGAGTTCCACCGCCTTGGGCTCGGCGATCCCATCGCCGTGGCCGCCGAGGGCGGTCTGGGAATCGGGGACCTGCTCGATGAAGTGCTGGCGCTGCTGCCGCCCGAGACCGAGAAGGAATCCCCCGCGCCGCGCGTCGCCATCATCGGGCGGCCCAACGTGGGCAAGAGTTCGCTCCTGAACGCGCTGCTGGGCGAGGAGCGCGTGCTGGTGGAGCCGCGGCCCGGCACTACGATGGACGCCATCGACGCGCGCTGGAAGACGCCGGTCGGCGAGTTCATCCTTGTGGACACGGCTGGCATCCGGCGTCAGGCCATGTTCGAGGACCAGGCCGAGTTCTACGCCACCATGCGCGCGCTGCAGGCGCTCGAGCGCGCCGACGTGGCGGTGCTGGTCGTGGATTCCGAGCTGGGATTCGAGAAGCAGGAAGCCCGGCTGGCGCATCACGCGCTGGATGCCGGTTGTTCCCTGCTCGTGCTCTACAACAAGTGGGACCTGCGCGAGAATCGCGAGCAGGGGTGGAAGGACGTGCAGGCCGACCGTGGCCGGCGCTTCCCCACACTCGCCGACCTGCCGGCGCACCCGATCTCTGCCACCGAGAACATCCACCTCAGCAAGCTGCCCGAGTACATCGCCGAGCGCGTCTCGCAGAGCCTGCGCCAGATCTCGACGCGCGAGCTCAACGACTGGCTCACACTGGCGCAGCAGCGCAAGCAGGTGCCGAGCAACTCCGTGGGCAAGTCGCCGAAGATCTACTACTTGACCCAGACCGGGAAGCGCCCGCCCACGTTCACGCTGTTCGTGAACGCTCCGTCGCGGCTGACCGAGAACTACCGCCGCTACCTTTGGGGGCAGTTCGCCGAGCATTTCGGCTTCCTCGGCACACCGCTACGTTTCAAGGTGAGGAAGAGCGAGTAGTAGAATGCCGGCCATGATCTCGCTCATCGTGGTGGTGGCGCTGGGCTACCTGTCGGGCTCGCTGCCGTGGGGGCTGTGGCTGGGGCGCTGGTTGCGTGGTGTGGACGTGCGCACCCTGGGATCACGGAACCTCGGCGCGACGAACGTCTACCGCACGCTGGGCCCTGGCATCGGCATCGCCGTATTGGTGTTGGACGTGGCCAAGGGCGCGCTTCCCGTGTGGATCGCGCCGGGCTTGGCGCTGGCCGCGGACTTTCCGGGCGGGCCCGAGTGGTGCCGCTTGTCCGCCGGCTTGGCGGCGGTTCTGGGCCATGTGTTCACGCTGTTCGCCGCGTTCAAGGGCGGCAAGGGCGTGGCCACGACGTCGGGCGTGCTGCTCGCGCTCTCGCCGAGCGCGTTCTTCGCGTTCGTGCTCGTATTCGCTGGCACGGTGGCCGCCTCGCGGTTCATCTCGCTCGGCTCGATCCTCGGCTCGGTGGCGTTCGCGGTCACGCTCGGCTTCGTGTCCCCCGGAGGGTGGTGGAGTCCCACGTTCGCATTCGGCGTCGCCCTTGCGCTGGTGGTCCTCATGCGGCACCAGGACAACATCCGCCGGCTGATCCGTGGCGAGGAGCGACGGTTCTCGTTCAAGGGAGGGGGCACATGAGCGTCGTCGCGGTGCTCGGGGCGGGGTCGTTCGGGACCACGCTCGCCATCCAGCTCGCCGAGACAGGG
>CAZADU010000162.1:0-1652 GCA_964483945.1 uncultured bacterium | reverse complement strand
CCAACCCCTGCCTTCGGCCCCCCGGATCGCACCGCGGCACGTTTGCTCCGAGATCGGCGAGCTGAACATCGGCCACAACATCGTGGCCCGCGCGGTGCTCGTGGGAATGGAGCGGGCGGTGCGCGAGATGCTCGCGGCCATGGAAGGACGCTCGGCATGAGGGCCTCGGCGATCGGCGCCGTCGCGGCGCTTCTGGCCGTCGCGGGCGAGAAGCCGGCCGCGGCGCAGCCGCTGGCGGACACGCTGGCCCGCATCGATGCGCGCGCGGAGCGCTTCGGTGAGATCGCGCAGCGGATCTGGGAGCTGGCGGAGGTCGGCTACCGGGAGCACGAGAGCGCCGCGCTGCTGCGCGAGGAGCTGCGCTCGGCGGGCTTCGAGATCGACGACGGCGTTGCCGGCATCCCCACCGCGTTCGTGGCGACCTGGGGGCGCGGCCGGCCGGCGATCGGGATCCTGGGCGAGTACGACGCGCTGCCTGGCCTATCCCAGGAAGCGGTGGCCGAGAAGAAACCCCGCGTCGCCGGCGGGGCCGGCCACGGGTGCGGCCACAACCTGCTGGGCACCGCTTCCCTTCTCGCCGCGATCGCCGTGAGGGACGGGCTGCTCGCGCGCCAGGCTCCCGGCACGGTGCGATTCTATGGAACGCCGGCCGAGGAGGGAGGGGGCGCCAAGGTCTTCATGCTGCGCTCCGGCCTGTTCAGCGACCTCGACGCCGCCCTGACCTGTCATCCGGGAGACCGCAACCAGGCCTCTTCCGCCAGCTCGCTGGCGGTGATCGACGCGAAGTTCCGCTTTCACGGCCAGGCCGCGCACGCCGCGCGCTCGCCCGAGGCCGGCCGCTCCGCGCTCGATGCGCTGATGCTGACCGCGCACGGCGTGGATCTGCTGCGGGAGCACGTCCCACAGGAGACGCGGCTCCACTACATCGTGTCGAACGGCGGTGCGGCGCCCAACGTCGTGCCCGACTTCGCGGAGCTTCACCTGCTGACCCGCCACCCCGAACAGCCGGTGCTCGACGGCATCTGGGAACGCGTGCTAGCCTGCGCGCGAGCGGGCGCACTCGCGACCGGCACCACGGTCGCAGAGCAGATCGTGAGCGCCTACGCGAGCGTCCTGCCCAACCAGGCGTTGGCGCGCCTGCTGGACCAGAACCTGCGCCGCGCGGGCGGCGTCCGCTGCTCGGCCGAGGAGCAGGCCTTCGCCGAGAAGCTGCGGCACACCATCGCGACCGAGAAGGCCTTGCCGCTCGGAAGCCAGGAAGCCGTCCAGCCAACCGACACCGGCTACGTCGCCGCCTCCACCGACCTGGGAGACGTGAGCTGGGTCGTGCCGACCGGCCAGCTCACCACCGCCACCTATGTCCCCGGCACGCCGGGGCACAGCTGGCAGTCCACCGCGTGCGCCGGCAGCGGCATCGGGCGCAAGGGCATGGTGCTCGCTGCCAAGGCCCTTGCCCTCAGCGCGCTCGACCTGCTCACGGATCCCGAGCAGCTCGCCGCTGCCCGTGAGGACTTCAAGGCCCGCAAGGCCGGCTCCGAATACCGCTCGCGCCTGCCCGCCGACGCCCGGCCGCCGCTGGACTACCGGGAGACGGCGACGCCCGAGCCAGCGACGCGCTGACCAGTCGCCGGATCGCGAGGTGGCGCCCCTTC
>CAZADU010000161.1:0-2923 GCA_964483945.1 uncultured bacterium | reverse complement strand
TCAGGTAGAGCCCGGGGATGCTGAGCAGCAGCTCGGTGCAGCGCATGATGAGCGTGTCCACCCAGCCGCCAAAATAGCCGCTCACGCCGCCGAGCAGCAGCCCGAGGCTGAACGAGATGGCGATGCCGACGAGCCCCACGGTGAGCGACACCTGCGAGCCGAACAGCAGTCGCGTCCAGACGTCCCGTCCGGTGTCGTCAGCGCCCATGATGAAGATCCGCCCCGGAGCCTCCACGCCGAACAGGTGCCGGTCCGACGGGATCACGCCGAGCAGCCGGTAGGGCGCGCCCTTCACGAACAGCCGGACCGGATACTCCTGGGTGAGGTCCCTCTCGTAGGTCTGGTCCGCGCCACCGCGCGAGCCGAACACGAATGGCCACGCGGTCCAGCCGCCGTCCGCGTGCCGGAACTGGAGTGGGGTGGGCGGATGGAAGAACCGTTCCCGGTCGATGTCGCTCTCGGCGTAGGGCGCCATGAACGGCGCGAGTGCGGCCATGCCGTAGAGCACGATGAGCAGCGCCCCGCCCGCCACCGCCAGCGGGCTGCGGCGAAGCTGGCGCCAGAACAGCCACCCCGGTGACTCGATCGGGCGGGTGTCGCGCTCAGTCATAGCGGATCCTCGGGTCGGCGACCGCCAGCAGCAGGTCCGCCACCAGATTGCCGGCGATCAGGACCGACGACGCCATCAGCACCGAGCCCATCACCAGGTACTGGTCCTGCGTATTGATGGCCTCGAGCGTGATGGTGCCGAGCCCCGGCCACGAGAAGATCGTCTCTGCCACAAACGCGCCTGACACCAGCGAACCGAGCGTGAAACCGAACAGCGTGATGAGCGGGTTGAGCGCGTTGCGCAGCGCGTGGTGCACGACCACCCGGTGCTCGGGCAGCCCCTTGGCGCGCGCGGTGGTGATGTAATCGAGCCGCAGCTGGTCGAGCAGGTTGGCGCGCATCTGCCGCATGCGGCTCGCCAGCGGCACCAGCCCCACCACCAGCGCGGGCAAGGCCAGGTGGTGCATGAGGTCGCCGAGGCGCTGGAACGGCGTGAACAGGTCGTAGTCCAGGTCGCGCATCCCGCCGATCGGGAACCATCCCGTCTGGGCCGCGAACCACAGCAACAGCAGCCCACTCAGCACCTCGGGCACCGAGAGCCACAGGAACGCCAGGAACGACAGCGACTTGTCGGTCCAGCCGTACTGGCGGACGGCCGCGAGCACGCCCAGCGGGATCGCGAGCCCCCACGTCACCACGGCCGCGGCACTCGCCAGCAGCAACGTGTTCGCCAGGCCGGTGCCCAGGACCTGGAACACGGGCTGATGCCGCGAGAACGACTCGCCGAAGTCGAGGTGCAGGAAGACGTTCTTGAGATACAGCAGGTACTGAACCCACCACGCCTGGTCGAGCCCGAAGCGCCGGCGCATCGCCTCGATGGTGGCTGGCGAGATCTGCGGGTTGTCCGCCATCGTGGCGAGAAAGTCCCCCGGTGCCAGCTGCAGCAACAGGAACGTCAGCGCCGAGATGCCGAATAGCAGCGGGATGGTCTGCAGCAGGCGCCGGAGGATGTACGTGCGCATCCCGGAACGGTCAGCGCGTCCCGGGCGCTTGCTTCTGGAAGATCCGGTCCGAGTTCCACAAGATGCGGTGCGGCATCGGGCTCGGGTGCACGTTGCCGAACCGGCTGCTCACCGGGAGCTTCATGAGTGCGGTCGGCAGCCAGATGACGAAACATTCGTCATTGAGTATCTGCGCCATCTCGCGGTACAGCGCCTTGCGCTCCGCGAGGTCGGTGGTGCTGACGTGCCGCTGGAACAGCGCGTCGATGCGGGCTTCGGCCGGCGTGTCGGGACGGCCCTCCGGCTGCTTGATGTCCCAATAGTGCGTCAGGCCCGTCGACTTCCAGAAATTCGCGCCCATGCCCGGGTCGGCGGGCACCGCGCTGCCCAGCCCCAGTAGGCACGCATCGTAGTCGAGCTCGTTGCGGACCTTCGTGATCATCGTGTTGAAGTCCATGCCGGTGGGGGTCAGCTTGATGCCCACTTGGGCGAGGTCGTCCTGCAGCAGCGCGGCGATCGAGGCACGCAGTTTGTTGTCGCTGTTGAAGAGCAGTGTGAACGACACCGGCCGTCCCGCGGCGTCCTCACGAACTCCATCCCCGTCGCGGTCGGTGAGGCCCAACTGCTCGAGCAGCGCCTTGGCGCCGGCCGGATCGAAGTCGGGCGCGGTGATCGTGGAGTCGTACCAGCGCGCATTCCCCGACGTCAGCATCGACCACTCCTTCGTGGCGTATCCGTAGAACGGCCCTCGGATGATCGCGTCGCGTTGCACGGCCATGGACACGGCACGCCGGAAGTCGCGGCTCGAGAACCACGCGTACTTGTGCGGCTCCGCGCGCGGGTCGCCCGCCTGGTGCCCCTTCTCGGCCGTGCGATAGCGATTGAGGTTGAACCACATGAAGTGGGTGTTGAACGACGGCCCGACGTCGTGGAGGGTGTAGTTCTTCTCCTGCTGGTTGGCCGCGAACTGGCGATAGTCCTCCGGTTTCACGTTGTCGAGCCCGTCCAGCTCCCCCGCATGGAACATCTGCGCCGCCACGTCCTGGTCCTTGGCCACGCGGAACACGAGCTCGTCCAGGTAAGGCAGGCGCCGGCCCTTCGCGTCCACCCCGCACCAATGCGGGTTGCGCTCCAGCACGGTCTGCTGGTTCTCGAGGTGGGACTTGAGCCGCCAGGGGCCGCTCGTGACCAGGCTCTCCGGCGGCGTCGCCGTGGTGTAGCTGGAGGCGAAACGCTTGTCTCGGAACGCGCGCTCGAGCATGTGCTTGGGCATGATGCGCACGTTACCGATGTGCGGAAGGATGAGCGCGTCGGTCGCCGGCGACGTCACCACGAACGTGTAGGAGTCGGGCGCGCTGTACGTGAACGGCACG
>CAZADU010000160.1:0-6019 GCA_964483945.1 uncultured bacterium | reverse complement strand
GTAGCCCCAGCGCGCGAGCACTGCGAAGGCCAGCGTGAGGCCGCACAGCACGAGCAACACCTGCGCGTCGGTGAAGCGTTCCATCAGCCCACGTGTGCCGTGCCCGGCGAGGAACCGGCGCAGCGCCTCGTACCACCACGTAAACGGCAACGCCAGAGCGACCGCCTGGATCGGCTTCGGTAGCAAGTCCACCGGGAAGATCACGCCGCACAGCAGGTACGACGCGAGTGTGGTGCCCTCGAGCACCACCATCGCCGCTCGCGTGAGCACGAGCGCCCAGCCGGCGAGCAGAAACCCGCAGAAAAGCGTCGAAGCGAGTCCCGCTCCGACCGAGACGGCGAGCGGCAGCCACTGCACCGCCGCCCAGTCCCAGCGCACGCCCAACAACCACCAGCCGACGGCCAGCGTGACCAGCATGCTCACCGTGGCGAGTGCGAACTTCACGACCGAGCGCCCTCCCAGGTAGGTGAACATGCCGACGGGCGAGGCATACACGTACTTGAGTGTCTCGTACTCCTCACGCTCCTCGAACACCGCCCACCCGAGGCCGACGAGCACGGTGTTCACGTAGGCGTGGAAGGCGTTCGCCACGTAGAAGCCCACGAACACGGCCGCCTCGACCCCGTGCCCGCGGACCGAGCGGTACATGACGACGAGGATCAGCGCCGTGGCGAGCGGACGCGCCAGCACGTAGATGGCGAACAGCACCGGGTCCGCCCAGTTGCCCTCGACCTGCCAGCCGAGCCACGCGGCCGTGCGCGTGCGGGCGAGCGACGTGCGCACCGAGGCCAATGTCATTGCCATCGCTGCGTCAGCCTCCCCTCGCGCTTGGAGAGTGCCTCGAGGTACTCGAGCGCGTGACCCGCGAGCCACAAGAAGAACACGCAGAAGCCGGCGAGTGCCGCCGCTTCGACCGGCAGCGGCAGCAACCCCTGCGCTGCCGGCCCCATGAGCACCTGTCGCAACGCGTCGGTGCCGAGTGTGAGCGGCAACACGCCGGCGGCCGCCATGCCGAGGGCGCCGAGCGAGCGGATCGGGAAGTAGAGCCCCGACAGGAAATAGACCGGCTCTTGCAGCGCGTTCGCCGTGTGCCACGCCTCGCGCCCGTACAGCAGGAACACGCTCGACAGCGTCATGCCGAGCGCGTACAACGCCACCATGGTGAGTAGGAAGACCCCGGCCAGCACCCACGGCGAGAACGGCGCGACCTCGATGTGGAAAACCCAGATGCCGATCGCCACGCCCACCAAGGAGCGCAACAGCGTGGCCGCCAGCCCGCCGATGGCCATACCCGAGAGGATCGCCATGCGCGAGCAGGGTGCGGCGAAGTAGAGCTGCAGCTGTCCGGATTGCTTTTCCCAGTAGAGCTGCGCGCCCATCCCCCACACGACGTTCAGCCAGTACGAGGTGAGCACACCGCCCACCACCGCGAGCGCCTCGTACGAGCGCGGCGCGCCGAGGGCTCGGTAGAGCAGCACGAAAGCGCACATGCCGAGGTTGGGGAAGATGGCCTCCGAGATGATCCACGTGGGTTCGCGCAGCGACCCCACAACGCGAACGTAGGCGCGCGCCAGCATGGCCTGGACGAACAGCCGGGCACCCGTGTGGCGCACGGTGAGCGCCGGGGCCGCGGCGGCGGTGTTGCCGCGGGGCATCTTCACGCGCTGGGCTCCGTGTCCTCGAGCCCGCGACCGACGATGGCGATGAACGCGTCCTCGAGGCTCGTCTCTCGCGTCGAGACTCCGCGCACGGCCACCCCGCGCTCCTCGAGTGAGCGCAGCAGCAATGGCAGTCGGCCGCCATCGGCGAGTCGCAGCTTGAGCGTGTGCGTGCCGCGCTCCGGGTGCGGCGCACCGAGCGTGACCGGGACTCCGTCCACGTCAGCGAGACCCTCGGGCACGCCCAGCACCTCCAGCTCGACGTGCTGGCCGCCCTCGACCGAACGCCGTAGCGCCGCGGGCGTGTCACAGGCGCGCACGCGGCCCTGATCCACGATGGCGATGCGATCGCACATCTGGTCGGCTTCGGCCATGTAGTGCGTGGTGAGCAGCACGGTCCGCCCGGCCTGCTCGCGTACCCAGGTCAGCACGAACTCGCGCAGCTCGCGCGCGGCGTTCACGTCCATGCCCAGCGTGGGCTCATCGAGAAACAGGACCTCGGGGTCGGACACGAACCCGCGCGCGAAGTTCATGCGCTGGCGCTGCCCGGTGGAGAGCCGATTGATCAGCGTGCTTGCGAGCCCGCTGAGTCCGACCGCCGCGAGCAGCCGGTCCACGCGCGGCCCCGCCTCGGCGGACGGAACTCCATAGAACTGCGAGAACATCCACAGGCACTCACGCACGGTGAGGATGCCGTAGCCCGCGTTCTCGCCGCCCGAGACCAAGGCGATGCGGCGGCGCACCTCGGCCGCCTCGCGCACGACGTCGTGGCCGGCCACTCGCGCCTCGCCGCTCGAGGGGTAGAGCAGCGTGTTGAAGATCTTGATGCACGTGGTCTTGCCGGCACCGTTGGGGCCGAGGAGGCCGAACACCTCGCCGCGCTCGATGCGCAGGTCCACGCCGTCGAGTGCGACCACCTCGCCCGAGCCGCGCGTTCCCTTGAACACGCGCCGCAGCGCGCGAGTCTCGACGGCAGGGGTGGATTCGCGCGAGGTGTTCATTGGCTCACCGTAGGGAGCGTTCGCGGGTGGTGTCAACGGCCACGCCGATCGCGCCCGGCGGGCACTGGCGCGGGCCCCGGCGGTCGTGCGGGCGGGGTCGCCAGGGCGAGCAACACAGCCGGCCCGGGCGGAGTGGCCACCCGCCGTCGGGCTGTTCACCGCGTTCGGCGGAATCCATTCGCCAAGTGTTCAGGTTGCGCGCAGCGTAGCAAGGGTACGCGGCACCCACTGGAGGCTCACGATGCGTTCGCACGCCCTGTCCCTCGCCACGCTGCTCCTGCTGTGCGCCTTGCCCGCGCTCGCCCAGCCGGCTCGCCCCTCGGATCCACGGGATACCCGCTGCGTGCTGCGCGTGAAGGGCATGGAACGAGCCGTCGAACGCAACGATCTCGTCTACCGCACCGCTGCCGACAGTGTTCGCGGCTTCGACCTGTTCCTCCCACCCGGAGCCACGAGCGCCAAGCCGGTACCGGTGGTGATCTTCTTCAATGGCGGCAGCGGCAATAGTCCTCCACAGCGCAAGTGGGGCATCTACCGCGATTGGGCGCGCCTCGCGACCACGCGCGGCCTGGCCGCCATGGTGCCCGACGCCGCCTCGGGCCACGGCACCGCCGAGATGGGCGCCGCACTCGAGCACCTGCGCGCGAACGCTGCGAAGTATGGCATCGATCCCGATCGCGTCGCGATCTGGGGCTGTTCGATGCACGTGCGCGAGGGTCTGCCGTTCGCCATGGACCCCGTTCGCCGCATACGCGCTGTCGTCATGTACTACGGCTTCACCGACACCGCGGCCATGGACCCGGACAAGCCGATGCTGCTGGCTCGCGCCGGGCTCGACATGGCGGCGATGAACCAGTCCATGGCGGCGTGGGCGACGAAGGCGGTGCGGCTGGGTGCTCCGCTCACCTGGATCGACCTGCCGAGCCTGCATCACGCGTTCGAGGACAACGCCCTGTCGCGTTCGGTGGTGGCGACGACGCTCGACTTCCTGGAACAAGAGCTGTCCCCGGAGGTCATCCGCGACCGCGCCGCCTATTCCGAGGAGCGCTCGACGCGCCGCCTCTCGGCGGCGCGCGACTGGCCCGCGGCGTTGCGCGCGGCCGAGTCGTGGGTGGCCGTGGCCCCGTCCGATGGCGGGGCGACCTCCGCGCTGGCCGATGCGCTCTATCAGACCCGGGACTTCGCGCGTGCCGCGAGCGAGTTCGAACGCGCCGCGCAGTTGGGAGGACAGCAGGGAGTGCTCCGCTACAACGCCGCCTGCTGTCGCGCACTGCTCGGCGAGAAGGACCGCGCGCTCACGCTGCTCGAGCAGGCGGCCGACGGCTTCCAGGGGGACCGCTCGAGCTGGGCGCGCGATCCGGACCTCGTCTCGCTCCTCGGCGAACCTCGCTTCAAGGCGATACTGGCCGGCAAGTGACCACCGCCCCGCGCGCGCGTGCGGCCGGGAACGCCCGGGGCCGACCTCGCACCTGCTCTCGCGTGCTCGTCCTCGCGCTCACGATGACCGCACTGCCCGGCGCTGGCCGCGCGAGTACCGATTCGACGTGGACGCAACATCTGCAAGCCGGCCGCGCCGCGTTGGCGAGCGACGACCGGGCCGGCGCGTGGCACCACCTGCTCGCGGTGGACTCGATGGTCGGTGGCCACACGGGGGCCAAGTCCGCGCTGGCCACGCTCGCTGCGCGCGACGGGCGCCGCGACGAGTCGCTCCGCTGGCTACGCGCACTCGCCGAGACCGGCATCGCGCGCTCGATCACGCGCGACACCACGTTCGCTCGCTGGCGCGACGACCCCGAGTTCCGCGCGGTGGCCGCGCGCCTCGATTCGAATGCCGCACCGATCGCGAGCGCCGTGCGTTCCCATTCCCTCGCAGACGTCTCGCTGTTGGCCGAAGACGTCGCGTGGGACGCACGCGCGCAGCGCTTCCTCGTGAGCTCGATTCACCGTCGGAAGATCATCGCCGTGGACCGCTCCGGCCGTATCACGGATTTCACGTCCGCCGACGCCGACAGCGTATGGGGCATGTATGGGTTGGCACTCGACGCCGAGCGGGGCCTGTTGTGGGCCACGACGGTGGCGGGTGCCGAGAGTGACGTGTTCGCGCCCTCCGACTCGGGACGCACGGCGCTACTCGCGTACGACCTGCGCTCCGCGCGACTGCAACAGCGCATCGAACTGCCGCGCACCACCGAGCGTCAGGTGCTGGGCGACGTCACGGTCGCGCCCGACGGCACGGTCTACCTATCGGAGTCGCTGGGTGGAGCGCTGTACCGGCTGATGCCGGGCGCAGTCGTGCTCGAGCAACTCGCGCCACCGGGCACGTTCCGTTCGCCGCAGGGCATGGCGCTTGCCGCCGATGGGAAGCGGCTCTACGTCGCCGACTACTCGCGCGGCATCGGCGTCGTGGCCCTGGCGACTCGCAGGATCAGCTGGCTCGCCAAGCCCTACTCGCTGTCGGCCGGCGGCTGCGATGGCCTCTATCGTGACGGCGACCGGCTGATCGCCATCCAGAACGGCACCACGCCGCACCGCGTGCTCGAGCTGCGACTCGACGCCAAGGGCTCCGCCATCACCCGCTGGCGGGTACTGGAGCAGGCCTCCGACGGACTCGGCGAGCCGAATCACGGTGCGCGTGTGGGACGGGACTTCTATCTCATCGGGAACAGCGGCTGGGAACGCGTGGGCGAGGATGGGCGGCTCCAGACCGGAGCCGACGCCCGAGCACCCGCGCTGCTCCGGCTGCGGCTCGCGGACTGATCCGCGCTCGCGGTCTCGCGGCGACCCGTTCGGCGCTGGGCAGCGGCGGCGGGTCTCGAGGTCGGCAGGTCGCCCCCGAACACGCGGGCGGCGCGGTGACATCACCGAGCCGCCCGGGTGCGGCGTTCGGCCGCTCAGCGACCGCCGCGCAGCAGCGCCACCCGCTGCGAGAGCACGCGACCGTCCACGCTCAGGCGTGCGAAGTACACGCCCTCGCGTGCCCCCGCGCCGTCCCATGCGAACTCGCGCACGCCGGCCGCGAACCGACCGCGAGCGAGCGTGGCCACCACGCGCCCGGCAACGTCGTGCACGGTCAGCTCCACTGCGGACTCCCGCGGCAGGCTCACCGAGAACCGTGTGGTGCCGATGAACGGGTTGGGCCGCGCGGGACTGAACTCGACACTCGCGGGCAGGTCCTGAGGCGGTTCGGGTGGTGAGATGAGCGAGGCCACGGGCAGCGCCTCGGCGGGCGTGAGCGTCGTGCCGTCGGGCAACACCAGGTCAGCGCCTTCCACCGAGAGCGCGTCGCCGGCGAGCGGCTCACCGAGAGGAGACAGCGCCAGTTCGAGCATCAGCTCCGGAGCTTCGCCCTCGCCCAGCTTG
>CAZADU010000159.1:0-1653 GCA_964483945.1 uncultured bacterium | reverse complement strand
AGCATGAGGGCAAGACTCACGACTGGAGCTACGAGCAGACCGAGGGACGAGTGCAGCTCTCACCAGATGCCATCGCGCAGGCCGGCATCCTCACGGAACTCGCCGGGCCGCGCCGCATCGAGGTCCGATTGGAGACCCCGGGTGAGATCCGGCTCAACGCCGACCGGGTGGTGCAGGTCCGGCCCCGGTTCCCTGGCGTCGTGCGCGCGCTTCCAAAGCAGCTCGGCGACCGCGTCCAGACGGGCGACGTGCTGGCGGTCGTGCACAGCAACGAGAGCCTTTCCGAATACGAGATCGCGGCCCCGCTCGCGGGCACGCTCGTCGCGAGGAACGCCGCCCTGGGCGAGACGGTGGATCAACAGAGCATCCTGTTCACGCTCGCGGACCTCTCCACCGTGTGGGCGTACTTCCCGCTCTACCCGCAGTTCGCGATGAAGGTGCGCATGGGGCAGAAGGTGCGCATCCGGGGCCAGGGCGACGACGGACTGCAGGCCGACGCCAGTGTCGGCTACGTCGGGCCGCTGCTCGAGCAGGACACACGCATCTCGTACGGACGCGCCGTACTCGACAATGCCTCGAGACGATGGACACCCGGGCTCTACGTGAACGCCTCGATCACCGTCGAGAACGTGCGCGTGGACGTGGCCATCCCGGAAGCGGCCATCGTGCGAACGTCGCGGGGCCCAGCGGTGTTCCGTGCCGCCGGAAACGAGTTCGAGTTGCAGCCGGTCGAGACCGGTCGCACGGACGGGGAGTGGACCGAGATCGTGGCGGGCCTGCGGGCGGGGGACCGCTACGTGCGGACCCAGGCCTTCCTGCTCAAGGCGGAACTCGGGAAGTCGGAGGCCACCCATGACCACTGACCTCCTTCTCGTGACTCGCGGGGGCTCCGATGCTTGAGCGAATCCTTCGGTTCTCCATCCTGCAGCGGCATCTGGTCGTGCTCGTCGCGACCGGGGTCGCCGCGTGGGGCCTGTTCCAGTTCACCCGCCTGCCGATCGACGCCGTGCCCGACATCACCACGGTGCAGGTGCAGATCAACACGGTCGCCGAGGGCATGTCGCCGATCGAGGTGGAACGGCGCATCACGTTCACAATCGAGACCGCCATGGCCGGGTTGCCAAAACTGTCCGAAACCCGGTCGCTTTCGCGCTACGGATTGTCCCAGGTCACCGTCGTGTTCCACGACGGGACCGACATCTACTTCGCCCGCCAGCTCGTGAACGAGCGGCTGCAGGAAGCGCGCGCCAACCTGCCCGAGGCGGCTGATCCGCAGATGGGTCCGATCGCCACGGGTCTCGGTGAGATCTTCATGTGGACGGTGGAGGCCAGGCCCGGCGCGTTGCGCGCGGGCGGGGGCGGCGGCGCGATCACAGCGACTGATCTGCGCGAGATCCAGGACTGGGTCATCCGCCCACAGCTGCGTACCGTGCCCGGTGTCACGGAGGTCAACACGATCGGCGGGTATCGCAAGCAGTACCACGTCACTCCGGACCCTCCTCGGCTGATTGCCTACGGACTCACGCTCCACGACGTGGAGGCGGCGATCGCGAGCAACAACAGCACGGTCGGAGGCGGCTACATCGCCCACAAGGGGGAGCAGTACCTGGTGAACACGACCGGGCGGCTCACCGGACCGGAGGAGATCGGGAA
>CAZADU010000158.1:0-3172 GCA_964483945.1 uncultured bacterium | reverse complement strand
CGGATCGGCGAAGGCACCGCCCCCCGCGGATCGGGGACACCAGGAGGTGATCGTGATTCGCTCCATTCTCAGTTGGACCCAGATCGGCGCCCTGATCGGCGCGCTCGCGCTCACCGGCTGCGCCAAGAAGCCCGGCGAGAGCAACCCGGACGCGAATGCGGACATCCCCGCCGACCCCGGCGGCGGCGCACCGGAACCCCAGTTCTCCAACATCCGCCCGGCGGGCAGTTTCACGCGCACCCACGGGAACGAGGCTCGCATTCGGCTCAACCTGCTCGGCATCGCCGATCCGGCCACGGGGCTTCCGCTCGACCTGTCCGCCGCGAATGTCTTCGTGACCGAGGATGGCGTGCTCCAGGGGCGGAAGGTCAGCCTGCCCGTGCAGGCGGATCGGCTCAAGGCGGATGTCGTCTTCGTTGTCGACAATTCCGGCAGCATGGGCGAGGAAGCCGACAGCATCGCGAGCCGGATCACCGCGTTCGCTCGCAACCTCGAGGCTCGCAACATCGACGTCCGGGTGGGCTGTGTCGGCCATGGCTACGCCAGCGATCAGCATGTGTATGGCGCCCTGAACCTCACGAACGCGACCACACTCGCGCGCTACCTCGGCCGTTCGACCGGACTGACCCGTACCGTGGATTACGCGGGACCAGACTCCGCAGCATTGGCCGCTGCCGCGCAGACGTTTGGCGGATACTCCGGCGGCGAGAACAGCATCCTCGGCATCCGCTTCGCCGACGGGAACTTCGCTTGGCGAGCGGGGGCCAACCGGGTGTACGTGGCCTTCACGGATGAGGCCACCCAGCCGGGCGGGGACACCACGCTGGCCACACGGCGGTTCCTCCAGGACTGGTCCGCGAATCCGAGTCGCGGCACCGTTCATGTTGTCTTCAGCTCTGACACCACGCGCTTCTCGTACTTCTGGCAGATGAACTACTTCGAGCGACCCTGGGAGCTCGCGTCGGGCACGGGTGGCACGATCAAGTTCGTGGGTTCGAATGCGAGCGACCTCGACCTCGAGACCCTGCCGGTAACCGGTGTCATCGCATCGAGCCGCCTGGTGGAGTTCGTCACCAACTCGCCGAATGACAGCCACGACATCATGGTGACGGTGAAGACGGCGACAGCCGACGGCAGGACCCTGTTCTCGGGAATCCGCTATGGCACGCCTCCGGCCGCGGCCACGCCGCCGCCCGCGATGGCACCGAAGCGGGCACTCGCCCGGGACGCGACCGGCCGGCCCCTGCCGTCGGGATCGGATCCCGTCCGCTGATGAAATCACCTCTCGGGGCGGGCTTCGCCAGTGGCCCGCCCCATCGGTCGTACGAGTGACGTGCCGCCGTGCCCCCGCTACACTCCACCGCCATGAAGATCTACACGCGTACGGGCGACGATGGCACCACCGGGCTATTGGGGCGCGACCGTGTGCCCAAGCACGACCTGCGCGTCGAGGCTTACGGCAGCGTGGACGAGCTCAACTCGGTCCTGGGCATGGCCCAAGCGCACGATTCGGGGCATCTGTTCGGCGAGCTGATCCCAATGCTGCAGTCGTCGTTGTTCGACGTGGGCGCCGAACTTGCCACGGTGGATGCCAAGATGCTCGAGAAGCTCGCGCGCATCAGCGATGCCGAGGTCGCCCAACTCGAGCGCGAGATCGACCGGCTCGAGGCGGACTTGGCGCCACTCACGCGATTTGTGCTGCCGGGCGGCACGCCGCTCGCCGCGTCGTTGCACCATGCGCGCACCGTCTGCCGCCGCGCCGAGCGCCGCGCCACCGCACTCGCCGCGCGCGAACCGGTGAGCGGCGCGGTCGTGCGCTGGCTCAATCGCCTCGCCGATCTGTTGTTCGTGATGGCGCGTTGGGCCAATGCGCGCGCGGGCGTTCCCGACCGTGTTTGGGAGCCGCGCCGGGGCAACTGACCCAGCACGCACCACACAACTGCAGGACGCCATTCGAGCCTGCTCTCCACGAGCCACTTGATTTCTCGGCTGCACATGCCGATAATCTTCTGGTCACTTCTTCTCGGTGGAGCCGCGGCTGTTCACCGCCGCGCCAGACTCAAGCTCCGCCGCTCCGGGTTCAGCGACCCGCGCCCTCTTGTTTTCGAATTGGCGCGACGGCGCGCGAACCTGTAGGTTCCCGGCCCGTAGCCTGCGGCCATGGAGCAGAAGGTCGAGGCCATGGCGCCCGCCATCCGCTGTTCGCGGACCGGGTCGCCGAACGAATCCCCACCATGCTGCCGATGCAGGCAGGGGTGATGCCGAGGCGAGCCAATGCGCCGCCCACCGGCAACCAGGAGCGCGAGCACTAGATCCGCGCGTGCGATGCCCCGTGAAACCACGGCCGTCGCCCCGGAGGTGCTCACCCGGTTTCACCGCGCAGCGCCCGGGCGTACTCACGCCCCGCTGCGCATAGGTCCACCCCCGGCGCACTACTAAGTGCGCGCCGGAAGGAATGTCATGAGACCACGTCGTCGCCGCCCCCGCGGCTCCCAGCCCGATCAGCCGGGTGCTGCCCCAGAAGGTTCAAGCGCCGAAGCGCCGTCCGCCCCTTACGAGGCGGGTCCGCCTTCGGACTACACTCCGCCCCCACCATCGGCCGATTACGCGGATTCCTCCGCGGGGCCGCCGCCGGGCAGCTACGCCGGCCCCAATGGAGCGCCGGGCCCACAGCCCTACGGCAGCGCCTACGACCGAAGCGGGCGTGGCCGCCGTCGCCGCCGCCGGCCGCGAACCGTCCGCCCACCGGGCGGGCCACAACAGCCGATACAGCAGCAACAAGCCGGTGGCTACGCGCCGCCGATGCAACAGGGCGGACGCCGCGGACGCCAGCGCCGTGATGGAGTTGGCCTGGGACGGCCAGCCCGTCCCAAGCGCCCCGGGCTCGAGATCTTGAAGGAGCTGCAGAACGCAGGTGCGGCGCTGGATCCGACCGAGCGCCTCATCATGGAACTGCCGCTGGGCGAGGGGAACCCGCCCTATGACGACCGCACCACCGGGCGCGCGATCGACCTGATCGCCCCCATCGGCCGCGGCCAGCGCTGCCTGCTGGTGGCCCCGCCCAAGGCCGGCAAGACACGCATCCTGCAGGCCATTGCCGCATCCGTGGCGTACAACCACCCCGACGTGAAGGTCTACGCGCTGCTGGTGGACGAACGCCCCGAGGAAGTCA
>CAZADU010000157.1:0-5066 GCA_964483945.1 uncultured bacterium | reverse complement strand
ACGCTCAGTAGCGTCTCGGCGGACGAGCGCGCGGTCTGCAAGTAGTCGCGCTGCTCCTCGTTCAACTCGGTGTCGAGCGCCAATTCGGTCATCCCGATGACGCCGTTGAGCGGCGTGCGGATCTCGTGGCTCATGTTGGCGAGGAACTCGCTCTTGGCACGATTCGCGCCCTCGGCGCGGTCGCGCGCCGCGGTCAGTTCGGCATTGGCGCCCAGCAGTTGCTGCGTGCGCGCCTGCACCTCGGCCTCGAGGCTCTCTTGATGCGCCTGCAGCTGCGCGTCGCGCTCCTGCACCTCGGCCAGCATGCCGTTGAAACCGTCGATCAGCTCGCCCACTTCGTCGTCACCCGTGGGCACGGCGCGCTTTGAGTAGTCGCGCGACTGGCCGACTTCGTGCGTCACCGCGGCCAGGTGCAGGATCGGGCTGGCGATCACGCCCTGCAGCAGCGTCGAGAGCACGAACGCGACCAGCATGGCGGCCAGCAATACCAGCCCGGCGATGATGCCGTAGCGGCGGATGCGTTCCTGCATCTCGAGCAGATCGGAGCGGATGTAGACGGTGCCGATGGTCTCGTGGTCGAGCACGATCGGGCGGAACACGCCCAGCCAGCGCGGGGCGTGCTCGTAGCTGTCCCTGTGCGCCCGGTCCGGCCACACCGCGTCGGCGGTGAGTTCGCGCTGGTAGGTGGCGAACGGGCGATCCTTGGCGTCGTAGACACAGGCCGAAAGCACGTTCTTCTGCGCATGCAGCGACGCCAGGACTCCGCGCGCGGCCTCACTGTCGCCAAACGTGAGTGCGGCCGTGGAGTTGTCGCCGATCACGTCGCCGAGCGTGGCGAGGTCCTGGGACATCGTCTTGCGGAACGTGATCAGCTCGTGACCGAGGAATGCGCTGCAGGCGAGCACCAGCGCCGCCACGCTCGTGAGCATGGTGATGAGCGACAGCTTGTGGCGGAGTTTCAGTCGGAACAGCTTCATCAGCGCGCCTCCGGTTCACTGCTCACCAGCCGCGCGAGCGACAGGAGCTTGGCCGACAGCTTGAGTCCGGTGCGTTCGGCCCGGTCGAGGTTGACCTCGAACCGCACGCGGTCGCCTTCGGTCGAGAACCCCACCATGCCGCCGTGCGCCGCGAACCCGGGCGCATCGCTCACGGTGAGGACCGCGGAGGTGTCCACGGCGGCGAGGGCGGCTTCCAGTTGCGGGACCGCGCTCGAGGCTACGTAGAGGATCTGGCTGCCGCGGGCGTCCTGCGGCCGGCGCGCGAAGCGCACGAACACCGGGTGCCCGTTGACGGACTTGCTCGACAGCACGCCGGCCAGTTCGCCGGCGAGGTCGTCCTCACCGAGGATCGTGAACACGAGCGGGCTGCCGGGGGTGGCTTGGATCTCGGGCCATTCCACGAACTTGGCGATGTTGTAGAGGAGGTTCGCCTTGGTCTGGTTTACGTCGGCGCGGACAGTCGCGCTGAAGGCGGCCAGCCCGAGGACGGCCATGGCGAGGCCGAGGAGGCCGGCGGACGTGTGGCGGGGACTCGACCACGGCGTTCGGGGCTTCCCGGCGCGCCCTTCGCTGGGCGACGGGCTCGGAGGCAACTCAGGGTTCGATCGCAATGCGCCATCTCCCTACGGCACGAGGATCGTGGGTCGGAACGCCCGGGTTTTCGGCCGCGAAGCCGCCCGGCTTGAGTCCTGAGGCGGGAATCCGCATGCTGCGGCCGTATGACGTCCCCTTCACCCCCCTCCGGAGCCCCGATGCCCTTCGCCTCACTCGGCCTGCCCGCTTCCGTACTCCGGGGCGTCCGCGCCGCCGGCTACCAGACGCCCACCCCCGTCCAGCAGAAGGCCATACCGCTCGTGCTCGAGGGGGTTGACCTCGTCGCCGCCGCCCAGACGGGCAGCGGCAAGACGGCCGCGTTCGTGCTGCCGATCCTCACGCGCATGCTCGACCGGCCGCACGCGCTGCGCGCCCTGGTGCTGGCGCCGACACGCGAGCTGGCCGCGCAGATCGAGACGGCGGCGCGCGACCTGGCGCGCTTCACGCGACTGCGAGTCGGCGTGGTCTACGGCGGTGTGAACATCGGGCCTCAAGAACGCATGCTGCGCGGCGAGGGCGTGGATCTGCTGGTCGCCACCCCGGGCCGGCTGCTCGACCTGCAGGGCCGGCAGAGCGTCGCACTCGACGATATCGAGGTGCTGGTGCTCGACGAAGCCGACCGCATGGTGGACATGGGCTTCGCGCCAGATCTCAAACGGATCCTGCGGCTGCTGCCGCGTGATCGGCAGACCATGATGTTCTCGGCCACCATGCCGCCCGCGCTCAACGAAGTGGCGCGCGAGGCGTTCACGGACCCGGTGCGGCTGGACCTGGGGACCGCGACCCGCACCGTGGCGGGCATCACGCAGGCCGTCTACCCGGTGCCGCGCGGGCTCAAGACCGACTTGCTCGACGAGCTGCTGCGCCGCACCGACACGCGCGGTGTGATCGTGTTCGCGCGCACCAAGCGCGGCGCTGACCGGCTTGCGCGCCAGCTCGAGAAGCGCGGTCACTCGGTCGCTCCGCTACACGGCGACCGCACGCAGTCGCAGCGTGAGCGCGCATTGCGCGACCTCAAGCGCGGCCGCATCGAGGTGCTGGTCGCCACCGACATCGCCTCGCGCGGCATCGACGTGAGCGACCTTTCGCACGTCATCAACTTCGACGTGCCGGTGACTCCGGAGGACTACGTGCACCGCATCGGCCGTACCGCCCGCGCCGAGGCCACGGGCGACGCGTTCACGCTCATGAGCCACGAGGAGGAGCGCGACCTCAAGGCGATCGAGCGGTTCGTCGGCAAGTCCATCATGCGCGTCACGATTCCCGACTTCGACTACAAGAAAGCGCCCACCCCGCAAGAGGGCGGCTCGTCCGGACACGGCGGGCGAAGCTCCGGCGGACGCGGTAGCGGCGGACGGGAGGGCGGCGGCCGTTCGGCGCCCCGACCGGCGCCGGCCGCGGTCTTGGGCCCGGAGCACGGCCGCAAGCCGAAACGCTCATCACGAGGTGGTGGCCGCCGGATGTGAGGCGAGCGGCAGCGCCGGCCGCCGGCCCTCTCGGCTCACGGTTGATGAGTAATACGGGCTCGTGTCCTGGGACAGGACACTAGTCGCGCCCGCCCGGGTAGCGCATGCCGCGCAGTTCGCGATACAGCCTCACGGCATAGTTGTCGGTCATGCCCGCCACGTGATCGGTGATGCGAACGAGTTGCTCGTAGCGCGTGCCGGAGTCGGAGATGACCATGGAGCGCAGCGCTCGCTGGTGCTCGCCGCGCAGCGTGCCGGGTGAGAGCAACGCGGTGACGAAGCAGTCGAGCAGGCCCTGGATCGCTTCGGCGCCGGCCAGTTCCATCTTGAGCACGTCGCGCGCGTCGTAGCACTGCTTGCGGCACACGCTCTCGACGGCCTCGAGTTGCGTGGCGTGCGGGATGGAGCGCCGGAGCTCGTCGTCGAACGTGCATTCGAGGATGTCGTCCAGGCGGGCCATGAACACCCCGGCCAGTTCGTGGATGAGCGTGTCAATGGCGCGAGCGCGCAGCCAGCCGGCTCGGTCCAGCTGGTCATTGCGCCCCGTGAGCGAGACGCGAGCTTCCTCGCTCTGTCCGCTGGCGCCGGCCAGGGGACGCACGAGCGCGAGGTAGTCGGCCTCGGCCACGTGCTTCAGCCGGAAGCCGTCCTCGAGATCGAGCAGCAGGTAGGCCACGTCGTCGGCGGCCTCGGTCAGGAATGCCAGCGGATGGCGCGGCCAGTGGTCCGCGCCAGGAACGCGGCGCTCCAAGCCCAGCGCGGCGGCGACCCGCTCCCACGCGGGCAGCTCCTGCACCATGAGCCCGTGCTTCTTCACGCTCCGCCCGGCGTCCTTGCGTCCACCCGCGTCGGACGTGCACGGGTACTTCATGAACGCGCCGAGCGTGGCGTGCGTGAGCCCAAGCCCGCCGCCGCGGCGAGGCTGCTCGAGCCGGGTGAGGATCCGGAACGCCTGCGCGTTGCCCTCGAAGCGCAGCAGGTCGCGTCGCTCGCGTTCGCTGAGTGGGTCCAGCAGGCCATTCGGCGCGTTGTGCCGGAAGTACTCCTGGATGGCGCGTTCACCGACATGGCCGAAGGGCGGGTTGCCGAGGTCGTGTGCGAGACAGGCGGCCGCGACGCAGTCGCCCACATCGCGTGCATCCCGGCCGTCAGGCAGGAGCGCGCCTGACTCCACGAGCTTGCGGCCCACGAGTGTGCCGAGGGAGCGCCCGATCGTGGCCACCTCGAGACTGTGGGTGAGCCGCGAGTGAACATGATCGTCCACCGGCAGAGGGAACACCTGGGTCTTGTCGGCGAGGCGCCGGAACGGGCCGCTGAACAGGATGCGGTCGTGGTCACGCTGGAACGGCGAGCGCGCGTTCGAGGCGGGCTCGGTCGCGGCTTCCTCGCGCGAGTCGGGCAGCAGTTGGCGCCAGTCGAGTGTGCGGGGCAATCGGGGCTCCGGAAAGCGGGATACGTCGTTGCGACTGCGCCAGTTGCGGGTGCGGAGCACGAAGCGCTAGACTCCGGTCAGTTCCCGCGCGTCCGTTCTCGGCGAGGCCTTCGCGGCTCACCGCACACCATAGATGAGTCCGACCGGAGATGCCATGAACTCGAATGCCAGGTTGCAGGCGTGGGTCGAAGAGATTCGGGCGATGTGCAAGCCTGAGCGGTTCGTCTGGTGCGACGGCTCGGCGGCCGAATACCAGGAGATGCTGCGGCTGCTGGTGCAGGCCGGGACCGCCATTCCGCTCGACCCGAGGAAGCGCCCCGGCAGCGTGTTCGTGCGCTCGGATCCCGCCGATGTTGCGCGTGTCGAGGAGTTCACGTTCATCTGCTCGAGGCACAAGGAGGACGCCGGCCCGACGAATCACTGGCGGGACCCGGAGGAGACCAGGGCTGCGCTGAGCCGATTGTTCGACGGCGCGATGCAGGGCCGCACGATGTTCGTGATCCCTTACAGCATGGGCCCGATCGGCTCGGATATCTCGCGCATCGGCATCGAGATCACCGACTCGCCTTACGTGGT
>CAZADU010000156.1:0-1717 GCA_964483945.1 uncultured bacterium | reverse complement strand
GGCGGCGGTGGCTCTGCTCGAGGTCGTCCACGAGCTGGCCCAATACGCGGGTCAACGTCTCGGAGTCATCGAGCGCGCCCACCGCGGGCGTGCCGGAACCCGGCGCCAGCCCGCGCACCTCCTCCACCCGGCGCCACAGCGCGCCGAGATCCGTCCGGTTCGATCCGGTCATGGGACCGTTCGCGCGTACGCCGGAGGGGCCCGGCGCCGCGGTCTGCTGGAGACCACCGGAACCGCATCGCCGTGAGGGCGGGTGGGCGATGCGGTCCTAGCTCACTTCAAGTTCCACTTGAACCTCACGTTCTCGTGGAACCCTGTCCCGGACCTCCCGGCCGCGGCGCTCGAGGCGCTCGGCCGGGCCCGCGGCGGGCGTTCTCGCAACGCCCGCTGCGGACCGGCCGGGGCGCGTATCGCGCGCCCCGGGTGAAGCTTGTCAGGCCTGGTCCACGAACTCCCGGACCGTCTGGGCCACGTGACGGATCTGCTCTTCGGTCAACTCGGGGTAGATGGGCAGCGCGATCGTCTCGTTCGCGGCCGCCTCCGAATGCGGCATGTCCCCGATCTTGTAGCCCAGGTGCGCGAAGCACTTCTGTAGATGTAGCGGTACGGGGTAGTAGATCTCGCAGCCGATGTTCTTCTCGGCCAGGTGCTTCTTGAGCTCGTCGCGCTTGGGCACGCGGATGACGTACTGGTTATAGATGTGACGCGTGCGCGCCTCGTGGTATGGCCGGCCCACCTTCGAGCCCTCGAACAGCGCGTTGTAAAGCGCGGCGTTCTTCGCGCGCTTCTCGCTCCAGCGGTCCAGGTGCTTGAGCTTCACGCGCAGGATGGCCGCCTGCAGCGCGTCCAAGCGCGAGTTCGTGCCGACGAGCGAGTGGTAGTACTTGGGCTTCGCACCGTGGTTGCACAGCAGCCGGGCGCGCTCGGCCAGCTCCGCACTGCCGGTCGTGATCATGCCGCCGTCACCGGCGCCGCCCAGGTTCTTGGACGGGAAGAACGAGAACGTGCCGAAGTCGCACATCGAGCCCGAGCGCTTCCCCTCCCACTCCGAGCCGATGGACTGTGCGGCGTCCTCGATCAGGTAGAGCTGGTGCTTGTCGCAGATGGCTTTGAGCGCCGGCAGGTCGCAGCACTGGCCGTACAGCGAGACCGCCACCACCGCCTTGGTGCGCGGCGTGATCGCCGCCTCGAGCCGGTGCGGGTCCAGGTTGTACGTGCGCGGGTCCACGTCCACGAACACCGGCGTGGCGCCATTGTTGGCGACCGTGCCGGCTGTGGCGAAGAACGAGTAAGCGGGCGAGATCACCTCGTCGCCGGGCCCGATGCCCAGCGTCCACATGGCGATCAGCAGCGCGTCGGTGCCCGAGGCGCACGCCACGGCGTGCGGGGCCTGCGAGTAGCGCGCGATCTCCTCCTCCAACGCCGCGACCTCGGGGCCGCCGATGAAGTGGCAGCTCTCCATGACACGTCGCACGGCGTCGTCCACCTCGGCGCGGATGGTGTCGTACTGCGCGCGCAGGTCGAGGAGCGGCACTTTGATGTTCGTCTGGGTCGGCATGGGGTTCTCGATTCTCCGGTGGTCCGGTGTGGCTTCGGGTGGGCCTGGCCCTGCCCGCCGGGCGGCCGCGGAGTCGCCGCGGTCGCCTCGCGGGTCAGGCAGTCAGGAGTCCACCCATCCCTGGTTCTCGAGCAGTTGTTCCACGGGCACGTCGCGCCA
>CAZADU010000155.1:0-1508 GCA_964483945.1 uncultured bacterium | reverse complement strand
GAACAGGCGCGTCAGCAGCGCGTGGCCGCCGAACAGCGCGGCACTGTAGACCACGTCGGATGCGAGCGTGTTGCGGAAGAACGGCAGTGCGGCGACGTAGCACTCGACCAGCCCGGCCCACGTGCGCGGGTAGTAACCGCTCGCCCACATGCCGAAGTTCGACAGCACGAAGAACGTCACCGCGCTCCCGAGCACGGCGGCGGCGGTGCGGCCCAACGAACGGCCGCGCGCGAGCACGCCGGAGCCGAGCAGCAGGCAGGCGGCGAATGCGAGGTAGTTCCAGAACATGCTGACCGGGTGGTAAGCGCCGAGCACGGCGTCCGAGGCGAGCAATGCGGCGAATGCCACCAGCCAGGCGGCGCGGCGTCCGCTCATCGCTCCCGCGAACAGGCCGATCGCGGCGACCGGCGCGAAGTTGGGCGGGTGAGGCAGCAGGCGCGACGCGGCGGCCAGCACGATGAGCACGAACACCAGCACTAGGGCCTCCTGGGGGCAGGCGCGCGGTGGGCGCCTGCGGAACTCGGCCTGCCGACGGCCTGGCGAATTGGTGGAGCTGAACGGGATCGAACCGTCGACCTCTTGCATGCCATGCAAGCGCTCTCCCAGCTGAGCTACAGCCCCACCGAAGGTCTTGGGCCGGAAGGGTGTACACCATGCCGCGAGCGCCCGTCAACCGCGCGGACGCATGCACCTTGTGTTGTGCGATAGAGGGATGCAGGCGCAAGTGTGGCTACCCTGTCGCGCCCGCGCCGCTTCGATCGCTCGAACCTTTCGCCGCTCCGTCGCCTCGGGCGCGGATCAGGGCCTGAGCTGATTGCGCATCGCGCGCTGAGCGATATCGCCACCCGGCAGCATGCGGCGCAGCACCGCAGCCAGTTCGAGCGCCTTGCGGTCGTTCGCAGCCGCCGCGGGCAAGAGTCGCGAGTAGTGTTCCAGTGCATCGAGTGCCTCGAGCTGGCGGTTCTCGGTCGACAGGATGAACCCCCACCGCCGCCACGCAAGTCCGTCTTCCGGGGCAAGCACGCGTGCCGCATAGGCCTCGAGCTTGCCTTCGGCCCGAGTCTCGGGCCGCGACATCAGGAGGTCGGCGAGCTTCGCATGGATCGCCGCATCCAGCGCATGTTCGGTCGACGCGCGGACCAGGAGCTTCGCCGCCGCCACCGTGTCGGCACGCGACAGCTCGGTCTCGGCCGCGCGAAGCAGCTCCGAGCCGCCTCGCTCCGGCGTCAGGCCCGCGCGCCGCAGCCAGGCGTTCGCGCCCGCGCGGTCACCGCGTTCGATCGCCACCAGCCCTGAGACATAATCGACCGCGCGGTCGGGCGGGCCCGCGGCACGCGCCGCCTCGAGTGCGGTGGCGGCGGCTTCGGGACGACCGCTGAGTATCATACCGAGCGCGGTGCTCAGCAGCACCCCCGGCTCGTTCGTGCGGTCCACGAGATGTCCGCCCGAGTCGTCGTAGAAGAACATCTTCCACGGCCCGCGTGCCAGATGCTCGCGTGAGATCGCCG
>CAZADU010000154.1:0-3358 GCA_964483945.1 uncultured bacterium | reverse complement strand
GGCGCATCCGCAGCTTCGACGACGTTGTCGAGGCCACGCTCGAGGGGGCCGTGCAGCGCGTGCGGCCCAAACTCATGACCGTCGCCACCACCATGATCGGCCTGGTGCCGTTGCTGTGGTCGCAGGGCGCGGGCGCCGACGTGATGAAACGCGTCGCGGCCCCCATGGTGGGTGGCCTGTTCACCTCGGCATTCCTCACACTCGAGATCATCCCGGTCATCTACACGTGGTGGCGTTGGCGCGACTGGCAGCGTACGCAGGGTGCCGTGCTCCCTTCGCCTGCGGACGCAGGCGACACCCCGGGCAACATGCGGCCCGAGGCCCCAGAGGCTCCATGACCAGCTTCGTCCCCCTGGGCGCCATCCGGCGCGAGAGCGAGCAGTCCGCAGCCACCGAGACGCTGCGGCTGCGAGTCTCGGGCATGCACTGCGCCTCGTGTGTCGCTCGCGTGGAGCAGGCTATGGCCGGCGTGCCCGGCGTGGTGGTAGCGCGCGTGAACCTCGCCACGCAGCGGGCCGAGGCCGACGTTACGCTCACGGGTGGTGGTGGCGCCGAACTCAACACGAGGCTCGCCGAGGCCATCCGCGGTGCGGGCTACGATGCGTTCCCGGTTACCTCCCCGGTCGCCGACGACCGAGAACTTCGCGAGCGCGACGCCGAGGAGACCAGCGTGCGCCGCCGGTTCCTGCTGGCGGCCAGCTGCGGCGGCGCTGTGTTCGTGATCGCGCACATGGGCATGCTCGTGCCGGGGCTGTTGCCCGGCACACCGTGGCAGCAGGCGGTCGCGCAGTTCGTCCTGGCGCTTCCGGTGCAGTTCGTGGCCGGCTGGCCATTCCTGAAAGGTCTCGTGCGTGGCGTCGTGCGGCGCGCCCCCGACATGGACACGCTGGTGGGGCTCGGCACGCTGGCCGCGTTTGCGTACTCCACGTGGGCCTTGTTCTTCGGCACTGGCGTGACCTCCGGCCACGCGGCGCCGGGCATGCAGGCCATGCCCGACGTGTACTTCGACACGTCGGTCACCATCGTGGCGCTGATCTTGCTGGGCCGCATGCTCGAGTCGCGCGCCAGGAGCGGCACGTCGCGCGCGATGCGCGCGCTGCTGGAGCTGCGGCCGCGTTCGGCCATCCGTGTGCGGGGCGGGCTGCAGGAATCCGTGCCGCTCGATGCGGTGAGCCCCGGTGACGTGCTGTTGGTGCGGCCCGGCGACCGCATCCCGGTGGACGGCCGCGTGCTGGACGGCCGCTCGAGCGTGAATCGGGCACTCGTGACCGGCGAGCCCATCCCGGCCGAGGTCGGTCCCGGCGACGCCGTCACCGGCGGCACGTTGAACGGCGTCGGTGCGTTCCAGATGACCGCCGAGAAGGTGGGTGCCGACTCGCTCCTGATGCAGATCGTCTCGCAGGTGGAGCGTGCTCAGACCACCAAGGCGAACGTGCAGCATCTGGCCGACCGCATCGCCGCGGTGTTCGTGCCGGCGGTGATCGCCGTCGCGCTGGTGACGTTCGGGCTGTGGCTGGCGGCGGGTTCGGGGGCCTCGGCCGCGATCCTCAGGCTCGTGGCCGTGCTGATCGTGGCCTGTCCATGCGCGCTGGGGCTCGCCACACCCACCGCGCTGGTCGTGGCCACCGGCCGCGGCGCGCAAATGGGACTGCTGGCGCGAGACGCCGGCGCTCTCGAGCGCGCCGAGCGCGTGGACACGGTGGTGTTCGACAAGACCGGCACGCTCACACTGGGCGCGCCGCAGCTGACCGACGTCGTCGTGGCACCCGGGGCCGACGAGGCTCGCCTGCTGAGTGCCGCCGCCACCGCCGAGTCACGCAGCGAGCACCCGCTCGCACTCGCGATCGTGCGCGGCGCCAGGGAACGCGGAGTGGAGCCCCGAGCGCCCGACGACTTCGGGGCGACGCCCGGGCTGGGCGTCTACGCGCTCGCCGGGGGGCGCGCCATCGCCGTGGGGACGGGCGCGATGCTCGCCGACTATGGAGTGTCCGAAGCACCTCTGGCCGCCGAGCGCGAGCGGCTGGAGGCCAGTGGACGCACGGTCGTGGCGGTGGCCGAGGGTGGTGAGTTGCTGGGGTTGCTCGCACTCGCCGACACGCTGCGACCCGAAGCTCCCGCGGTGGTGCGCGACCTCACCAGGCGGGGGCTGCAAGTGTGGATGATCACCGGGGATCACGCGCGCACGGCCGCGGCGGTGGCGACCGAGGCCGGCATCCAGCCCGGGCGCGTCATGGCCGGCGTGCTGCCGCACCAGAAGTCGGCTGCCATCGAGCGGCTGCAGCACGACGGCCGCAAGGTCGCCATGGTGGGCGATGGACTGAATGACGCGCCCGCGCTCGCGCGCGCCGATGTGGGGCTGGCCATGGCCAGTGGCACCGACGTGGCGATGGAGGCCAGCGCGTTCACGCTGCTGCGCGGCGACCTCACCGCGGTGCCCGACGCCCTGCGGCTGGCGCGCCGTACACTTCAGGTGATCCGGCAGAACCTGTTCTGGGCGTTCGCCTACAACGTCGTGCTCATCCCCGTCGCCGCCGGCGCGCTCGTGCCGCTGCTTGGCCCCGGAGGGGCCGTGGGTCCGGTCTTCGGCTGGCACGGCACGTTGCATCCGATGCTGGCCTCGCTCGCCATGGCACTCTCGAGCGTGTCGGTGGTGACGTCGTCCTTGAGATTGCGAAACTTTCGTTGAACACTCCGCAGCAAACCCTGAACCGCGCCGGGGGCCGTCCCGGCCACAATCGGGCCGCCCGTGCGGCATGTCCGCGACCCCGAAGGAGTCCAGCTATGCGCAGACTGCTCGTCCTCGCCGCGTTCCTCTCCCTCACCGGCTGTGCGGCCGGCGGCCCCAAAGAGATCCAGGTGACCGTGACCGACATGGGCTTCCAGCCCAAGGACGTCACCATTCCCAAGGGTCACGCGGCCGTGCTGGTGATCACGCGCAAGACCGAGAGCACGTGCGCGACCGAAGCGCTGTTCACCGAGACCGGCAAGAAGTACGACCTGCCGCTCAACACGCCCGTGCGCATCGACCTCACCGGTGTCAGCCCGGGTACGCTGCACTACGCATGTGCGATGAACATGGAGAAGGGCACCGTCACGATCGAGTGACGCGGCTTCGTGACTTCATGACGAAGGGCGCCGATCGTTCCGATCGGCGCCCTTCTGCCTGCGGTACTCGGGGCCCGGCCGCGCGAGCAGCGCCCTACGCCAGCCCCCAGTCCTCCAACTCGTCCTCGTCCAGTCCGAGCAGATGCCCCACCTCGTGCTGCACGGTCACGCGCACCTCGCGCGCCAGCTCATCGAGGTCGTTGCACGAGCGCAGCAGGTTTCGCCGGAACAGGAAGATCGCACCCGGCGCGTC
>CAZADU010000153.1:0-3833 GCA_964483945.1 uncultured bacterium | reverse complement strand
TCTGAGTCCGGCCTCCCTCGCCACGTTCGAGACCGGGGCGCGCCTCCACCTACTGCACGCACTTGCGGCCGTCATGGCCGCGCTGCGGGCGAGTGCGGGTGGAGGGGTCGCTGCTCGCCGGGCGGGATGGCTGTTCGTGGCCGGAGTGCTGGTGTTCGCCGGGACGCTCTACGCGCTCGCCCTGGGTGGACCGCGCTGGCTCGGGGCCGTGACTCCACTTGGCGGGCTGGCTTTCCTTTTGGGTTGGCTGCTGCTCGGCTGGAGCTTTCGCAGGTCCTGACGGCAAAGAGGCCGAGGCGGGCACTCACCGCGAGCCCGACGGCCCGCGTGAGACCACAGGCGGGTCCGCCCGAGTGGGTCCCGCTTCCGATCGCTTTGGACCTCGGTTCCGGCCGCGCACGACCACGACAAGGTCCTGCCATGAATATGTCCTTGATTAGTCAAGGCCCTTCTGGCAGCCTCAACCCCGTGTTCCCACGGCTCGCCGAATTCAGCCGTGGAACCCGACCTGCGCGGGCCGCGCGCGGACCAGGGGCCGGTCGCCCAAGCGACCGGCCTCTCGCGTTTTCTGCGACGGGTTCCGCCATCCACGACATGCTCAAGGCCGGGTTGGGCTGTGGTGCGGCGGCGGACTTGCCGAAGCTGTGGCATGGTGAACCCCATGCCCGAATCGGCCGGTGAGACGCAGGTCTTCGCACTCGCGGAGCGTGCGCTGTCGCGCGCCCGTTCACCCGTGCGCTCGTTGCCCGAGCGGCTGTTGTTGGTGGATATCGCGGAGCAGTGCGTCCACCTGATCGAGCACGGCGAGGTGACCTTCACGGCGGCAGCCTCCACGTCGCGCCATGGCATCGGCGGCGACGAGGGCTCCAACCGCACGCCGCTTGGCTGGCACCGCATCCATGCGCGCATTGGCGCGGGTGCGGAACCCGGCACGGTGTTCATGAGCCGCGAACCCACCGGAGAGGTCTGGCGTGGCGAGGCGCGCGAGGACGACCTCATCACCACGCGCATCCTGTGGCTCGAAGGGCTCGAGCCCGGTGTGAACCAGGGCCCCGGCTGCGACTCGCGCGAGCGCTACATCTACTTCCACGGCACCAATCAAGAATCGCGGCTCGGCACGGCCGACTCGTCGGGTTGCGTGCGGCTGGCCAACGCTGACGTCGCTCGGCTGTTCGACCTCGTGCGCGAGGGCGATCTGGTGGCGATTCCCTCGCCGGATGGCAACGACCTGCCCGACCCGCTCGGCGAGGCGCGGTTCCACTACGCCGGCGTGGGTGGCAGCGGCATGAGCGCGCTGGCCCAGTTCCAGGCCATGCTCGGCGGACATGCGAGCGGCAGCGACCGCGGCTTCGACCGCGGCGAACGGCCCGGGGCGCGCGAGCAGCTCGAGCGGCTGGGCGTGCGGGTACTGCCACAGGATGGCAGCGGCCTCGGCGGCGACTGCGCAGCACTGGTCGTGTCCACCGCGGTCGAGGACACCGTGCCCGACGTGGCGGCGGCGAGACTCCGTGCGCTGCCGATCGTGCACCGCTCCGAGATCCTGGCGCACTGGGTGAGCGCGTTCCGCTCGGTCGCCGTGTCGGGGACGAGTGGGAAATCCACCACGACCGCGATGGTGTTCGAGATCCTGAGCGGCTCGGGGCGCGATCCTTCGGTGATCACGGGTGGCGATCTCGTGGCCCTCCAAGACGCCGGCTACTGGGGCAACGCGTGGGCGGGGACGGGGCCGCTCGTGGTCGAGGCGGACGAAAGCGACGGTTCGCTGGTGCGCTACCAGCCGGCGGTGTCGCTGTGCCTGAACCTGACGCGCGACCACAAGAGCGAGGAGGAAGTCGCGGCCATGTTCCGTGTGCTGAAGAAGCGCACGCGCGAAGCGTTCGTCTGCGGCGAGGAGGGCATCCCCGCCGACCTGCGTGAGGGAGCGCTCACGTTCGGTTTCGACCACGGCGCAGCACTCCTCGGCGAAGGTCTTGACCTGCTCCCGGCTGCCACCCGTTTCGAGGTGCGCGGCGTGCGGTTCGAGCTGCCCGTGCCGGGCGCGCACAACGCCGACAACGCGCTCGCCGCGATTGCCGCCTGCCACGCGCTCGGCGTGCCGCTGGCCGAGATGGCGGGGCCGCTCGCGCGCCACCGCGGCGTGTCACGCCGGTTCCAGTCGCTGGGTTCCGCGCGCGGTGTGGAGGTGGTGGACGACTTCGCCCACAATCCGGCCAAGATCGCGGCCTCGCTCGCCACGGCGCGCCTGCGTGCCAAGCGTGTGCTGGCCGTCTACCAGCCGCACGGGTTCGGACCGACGCGGTTCCTGCGTGCCGGCTTCGTGGACACTTTCACCACGCGAACCGAGCCGCAGGATCGAGTGTGGCTGCTCGAGATCTTCTACGCCGGAGGTACGGCGCAGCGCGACTTCTCATCGGCCGACCTGGTGCGCGACATCGCCGCACGCGGCCGGCAGGCCGAATTCGCGCCGTCGCGTGAGTGGCTGGCCACGCGCATCGCCGAGGTGGCTGAACCGGGCGACCTGGTGCTGGTGATGGGTGCACGCGATCCATCGCTCACCACGTTCGCCCGCAGCGTGCTCGCAGCACTTCAAGCGAGCGCGTGAGGCTTGTCCGCGTTCTACTGATGGCGGCTGCGTTGACGGCGGGCTTGAACGAACACCCGGTGTGCGCGGCCGCGGCCAGTGCCACAAAGCCGGCCATGGCACCACGATCCGATGGTGCGGGCCTCCGGCCCGCCTGGTGCTCCGGCAGAACTCAGTTCGAGTAGCGGCGCTCGACGTACTCGTCGAGCAGTCGCGCGAAATCCTCGGCGATCTGGTCGCCCTTGAGCGTCACTGTCAGCTTGCCGTCCACGTAGACGGGAGCACGCGGATCCTCACCCGAGCCGGGGAGCGAGATGCCGATGTCGGCGTGCTTGCTCTCGCCCGGGCCGTTCACGATGCAGCCCATGACCGCGACATTCAGCTGCTCGACGCCTGGGTAGCGTGTACGCCACTCGGCCATGCGCGCGGTGATGTGGTCGGTCACACGCGTGGCCAGTATCTGGAAGAACGTGCTGGTGGTTCGGCCGCAGCCGGGGCAGCTCGTCACTTGCGGTGTGAAGTGCCGAATCCCCAGGGACTGCAGGATCTGCTGACAGACACGCACCTCCTCGGCCCGATCCCCTCCGGGCGCGGGCGTGAGGCTGGTGCGAATGGTGTCGCCCAGCCCTTCGTGCAGCAGGACGGCGAGTGCGGCGGTGGAGGCGACGATGCCCTTGGTGGAGAGTCCCGCCTCGGTGAGCCCCAGGTGCAGCGGGTAGTCGCACGAGGCTCCGAGGGATCGGTAGACTTGGATCAAATCGCGCACGTCGGACACCTTGGCCGAGAGGATGATGCGGTCGTGCGGCTGGCCGCAACGCTCTGCCAGCTCGGCCGAGCGCAACGCGCTCTCGCGCATGGCTTCGAGCACCACCTCGCGGTCCGCCAGTGGTTCGGCTCGACGCGCATTCTCGTCCATGAGTCGTGTGAGCAGCGCGCGATCGAGCGAGCCCCAGTTGACCCCGATGCGCACCGGCTTCGCGTGCTCGACGGCGACCTCGATCATGCGGCGGAAGTTGTCGTCGTGTTTCTCGCCCACGCCGACGTTACCCGGGTTGATGCGGTACTTGTCGAGCAGCCGCGCGCACTCAGGGTACTCGGTCAGCAGCGTATGGCCGTTGTAGTGGAAGTCCCCCACCACCGGCACGTTCACGCCGCGGTCACGCAGGCGCTGCATCATCTCGGGCACGGCGGCGGCAGCCTCGCGCGTGTTGACCGTGACGCGCACCAGTTCGCTGCCGGCGGCGGCGAGCAG
>CAZADU010000152.1:0-7685 GCA_964483945.1 uncultured bacterium | reverse complement strand
GGCACGAAGGGGTCGCTGGTGTCGGACATGTAGCCCTGACCCGTGCACTCTGCATGCCGCCAACAATCCTCGTCGCACAACCTAAAGCTTCGTGGTCGGCACACCGTGACCGCTAGCCCATGAGCGGAGGGCATCGCCCTTCTGGTTGATGGGGACTCTGCCGCACTTCAATGCGACAGGCTGCGTGCATGAGCAACACGCCGCGGCGCCCGCTAGCCTCGCCGCTCCACCGCGTGCTCACCGATCACTTCGAGACGCTGACCCACCTGCACGAAGAGCGCTACGAGCCGACCCACGGCCCGCTGCGCGAGGTGGTGGCCGAGGTGGTCGGGCGCTTCCTCAACCATGGCCTGCTGGAGCATGGGTTCGCACGGGTGCGGTGCACCGCGTGCCTGGCCAACCGGTCATCCCATGCCCTCCGGAAAGCGTCGGAGTATGCTGTGGCCGTCCGCGCGCACGTTCCCGCCGCGGCTCGCACCGACAGACCGGAGGTCAAGATGTCACAGCCGCCGTGGGACCAGGGACCCGTCATCGACATGGGGGGGCGCAGCTTCCGCATTCCGGCCACACCGAGGCTTGCTCCCGGCGCGTGGAAGGTAATGTTCGCAGCGATCGTGGGAGCCTTCCTGCTCTTCACGACCTACTATCAGGTGGAGCCCGAGGAGGTCGGCGTCGTCCAGCGCTTCGGCGCCTTTGCGCGGACGAGCGAGCCGGGTCCCCACCTGAAGCTGCCGTTCGGGATCGAGAAGGTGACCAAGGTCCCGGTACAGCGCCAGCTCAAGATGGAGTTCGGCTTCCGCACGGTCCGGGCGGCCGCGCGTTCGGAGTTCGCGACCCCGCCGGATGCCGTGGCGGAATCGATCATGCTCACCGGCGACCTCAACGTGGCGGTGGTCGAGTGGATCGTGCAGTTCCGCATCCGCGACCCGAAGGCCTTTCTCTTCCACGTTCGCGACGTGCCCGAGACCTTCCGCTACATGTCGGAAGCCGCCGTACGGCAGGTGGTGGGTGACCACAGCGTCGACGAGGTGATCACGATCGGCCGCGCCGAGATCGCGCTGGCCGCGAAGGAAGAGCTGCAGCGGCTGTGCAACTTCTACGGGATCGGCATCGAGGTCCAGCAGCTCGTCCTGCAGGACGTCAATCCGCCCGGTCCGGTGCGTCCTGCCTTCAACGAGGTGAACCAGGCCATCCAGGAGAAGGAGCGGGCGATCAACGAAGCCTGGGCCGAATACAACAAGGCGGTGCCGAAGGCGAAGGGCGAGGCCGAACAGGCGGTGCGCGCCGCCGAGGGCTACACGCTCGAGCGCGAGAACCACGCGCTTGGCGACGCGCTGCGTTTCGAATCCGTCTTCAAGGAGTACCGCAAGGCCCCGGATGTCACGCGCCGGCGGATCTACCTCGAGACCATGGGCACGCTGCTTCCGAAGCTGGGACGCAAGGTGATCGTGGACGACAAGGCGAGGGGCGTGCTGCCGTTCCTCAATCTCGACGCCGCAATCAAGGAGGTGAAGCCGTGAGGGCGCCACTGCTGATCGGGGGCTCGATCATCGCCGCAGTTTTCCTGTTCGCCTCCGTCTACACGCTCGGCGAGACCGAGCAGGGCATCCTGACGCAGTTCGGCCGGCCGGTCGGCGGTGTGATCTCGACGCCGGGGCTCCATGCGAAGGTGCCTTTCATCCAGAATCTGCACCGCTTCGAGCGGCGCTGGCTCGAGTACGACGGCGACGCCAACGAAATCCCGACGCGTGACAAGAAATACATCTGGGTGGACACGTACGCCCGCTGGCGGATCGTGGACGCGCTGCGCTTCTTCCAGGCCGTGCGCGACGAGCGCGGCGGACAGAGCCGTCTGGACGACATCGTGGACGGCGAAACCCGCAACGCGGTGGCATCCTTCGACCTCATCGAGGTCGTCCGCTCGGGCAACCGCCCATTCGCGACCACTGGGGAACTCGAGGGAATCGGCCAGGCCGAGGCGGTGGCGACCATCACCACCGGGCGCGAGAAGATCGCCCAGCGAATCCTCGAGAAGGCCTCGAAGATCACCCCGGAGTTCGGGGTGGAACTCGTGGACGTGCGCTTCAAGCGCATCAACTACACCGAGTCGGTGCAGGAGGCCGTTTTCCAACGGATGATTGCCGAGCGGAAGCGGATCGCCGAGCGCAGCCGCTCCGAGGGGCAGGGCCGCGCGGCGGAGATCCGAGGGCAGAAGGAGCGCGACGTCCTGGCCGTGAGCTCGGTGGGCTATCGGTCGGCCCAGGAGATCAAGGGCAAGGCCGACGCCAGGGCCATCACGATCTACGCGCGCGCGTACGGTCAGGATCCCGGCTTCTATGAGTTCTGGAAGTCGATGGAGACGCTGCAAACGGCACTCGACAAGGACGCCATGCTCATCCTCTCCACCGATTCGGAACTGCTGAAGTATTTGAAGGACTCCAAAGGGCGATGAGAAGGTCATCGAGCAACGGACCCGCATCGAATGGGCCGCGGGAGTGCGAGCGCTGGGGGACCAGGTTCATCCGCAGGGTCTACCCGGTGATCGACCCTTGACGGGCCACGAGCCCGGACTATTCATGAGCCCGTGGCCTGCGAGGGCCGGCTGCCCATGAATCGCTGCGTCGCTGACATGGCCCTCTCCTCGCAGTGTTCCCAACACGACTGCGTCGCGGGCCATGCCAGCGCCTTGGTACTTCACGGACATCCGACCCTCTCGGCTCACGGTTCATGAATAGTCCGGGCTAGACTGTGCCGCTTGAGCCGCCCGCAGCCCGTTCACGTGAGCCGGTCCACCTGAGCCGGTCCACCTGAGCCATTCCTCAAGGGAGGGAGCCTTGGCCGCCCAGCCTCGCGAGTTGCAGCCGTGGGTGGCGATGGCCGCCGAGGCCATCCGCCGGGAGTATCCCGTCGCGTTGATCGCCACGCTCCACGGACCCGGCGACCTCGCGCTGCCACGCGAACTGACCCCCGCGTTCTGCGGCAGCTTCGACTGGCACTCGGCCGTGCACGGGCACTGGACACTCACGCGCGCTGTGCGGCTGCACCCGAGCGCTGACTGGGCGGTACTCGCCCGTGCGGCCCTCGCGGCCTCACTCACGAGCGCGAACCTCGAACGCGAGCACACGTTCGTGCAGAAGCGCCCGGGGTTCGAGCGCCCGTACGGACTCGCCTGGCTGTTGCAGCTCGCCGCCGAGCTGCGTCGTTGGGACGACGCGCAGGCGAGTGAGTGGTCGCGTTCGCTCGAGCCGCTCGAGGAGCTGGCCGCCCAGCGCTTGCTGGAGTGGGCCGAGAAGCTCCCGTTCCCCATCCGTTCCGGCGAGCACGGCCAGAGTGCGTTCGCTTTCGGGCTGGTACTCGACTGGGCGCGCGACGCCGAGCGGCCCGCGTTCGGCGAGAGGCTCCGCGCGGTGTGCTCGCGGCTTTACCGGACCGACGTCTCGGCACCGGTCGAATACGAGCCGTCGGGGCACGACTTCCTGTCGCCCGCGCTCGGCGAAGCCGACCTCATGCGGCGTGTGCTCCCACGCGAGGCGTACATCAACTGGATCTACAACTTCCTACCCGATGCCCGCGACGAGCAGTTCGTGCGCTGGCTCGAACCGGTCACGCCGCCCGACCGCAGCGACGGCAAGTTCGCGCACCTAGACGGCCTGAACCTGTCGCGCGCGTGGATGCTGCAGGGCATCGTCAGTGCGCTGCCCGAGGGGCACGAGCTCTACTCGCCGCTCGAACGCGCCTCGGCGCTGCACGCGGAGGCGGGAATGGCGGGTTCGCGCGGCGACGACTGGATGGGCACGCATTGGCTGGCGAGCTTTGTCACCTACCTGCTCACCGAGCGCGGTTTGAGGTAGGGGGCGGGGCCACGGGGAGCCGGCCTGCGAGGCGAACAGGCTGCTTCAGGTAATACTTGAAGTGAGTGCCTCGCGACCGCGTGGATCCAGCTCCCGAGCGCTCAGTCGCTCGCGACACCGGCTCCCAAGCGAAGTTTCCCCGCTCGCTGCCGCAATGGTACATCTCGCACATGGTCGCGCCCCCCAAGCCCCGCAAGTCCGTTGCTCCTCGCGTTGCGCGGCCGTTCACGCCCCCGGCGTGGCTGATGCTCGCCGTGCTCGCGATCGCCTCGCTGGTCGTGCACCGCCACACGCTTGCGTCGTACTTCGCGCTCGACGACCTGGTCATGTTCCAACAGGCGCACGGCATCCGGCCGTGGCCGCTGACCGCATGGCGCTGGTTGTCGGGGTGGGCGTGGTTCAAGGCGGTGGTCCCGTTCTGGGGCGGCGCGCCATTCCCCTACCACGCAACGAGCCTGCTGCTGCATGTCGTGAACGCGCTGCTCCTGCTGCGGCTCGCGAGGCGATGGGGTGCTTCGGCACCCGCGGCGTGGCTCGCGGCCGGTCTGTTCGCCTGCTCGCGTTTGCACTTCCCGGCGCTGCTCGCGGCCACGTCCATCGGTGAACTGCTGTCACTGACATTCGTGCTGTCGGCGCTGGCGCTGGCCTCGCCTCGCGCCGACGGCGGGACTGAGGCCCGCACAGTGCCATGGCCTGCCCTGCTCGCCATCGCACTCGCCGTCTCGGCCAAGGAGAGTGTGCTGCTGGTGCCGTTCGCGGCTTTGCTCATGGCACGAGGAGCGACACCGAAGCCGCTCGCTGTCGCCGAGGCACCCGCACCTGCTTCCTTCATCCAGCAGGCGAGCCCGCTGCTGGCCGTGCTCGCCACGGGCGCGCTGCTGGGTGCGCTGCTGCTTGCCTCGGGGCTCGGCAGCGGCCGGCTCGGTGGCCAGGCGTATGCCGTCTCGTTTGGTGCGAACCTGTTCGAGAACGTCGCACGGCTCGCCGGTTGGTCGCTGGACCTCGTGGACCCGATTCCCGACCTGCATGCCGCCACCTCGGGTGCGGCCCGGTTCGTGCTGTCGGCCGTCGCCTTGGCGCTCACCCTGCTCGCGTGGTTCCGCGGCGGTCCGCTCGCGCGTGCAGGTGCCGCGTGGTGGTGGCTTGCGGTGCTGCCCGTGCTGTCGCTGCCGGGGCGGACATACCTGCACTACCTCTACGTTCCGCTCGCCGGCTTGTCACTGTCGGCGGCGGCACTGTTCGACGCGTGGGTCTCGCGCCGTGGCGGCGACGCGGCGACGCGCACCGGACGGCGCGTCTGGGCAGTGGCCGCCGCCGTGCTGCTGGTCTACGGCGTCTGGAGCGACGTGCTCTTGAGCATGCGCATGGACCTGCGCATGACCAGTGTCGACTGGCCGCTGGACCCGGTGCTTCGCAAGAGCGAGATCGCCCGTCGCTCGATAGAGGATGTGCGGAAGCACCTCGGCGGCCGACGCGCCCATGTGGCCATCCTGATTCCCGCTTCGACCTCGCGCGGCGTGGATCTGGGCTCGGGCCGCGTCGTGCCCGACGCCGTGGTGACTCGCTACGCGCTGCGTGAGGTGCTGGACGACGGCCTCTCGCTCCGTGCCATGGTGGCTGCCGCCGACTCGGTGGTGATCGTGCACGACTACGAGCCCGGTCGCGTCGGATGGGAGTACTTCGTGTCGCAGACCGACTCGCACCTGGTGCCGCTGGGGCCGCTTCCGCAGGGGCACGCTCGGCTCGTGCAGGCGATGCTGTCGGTGCGAATGGTGGACGCCGCACGCGATTACGCGCAGAAGGCACTCGCGGCCGAGCCGGGCGACGCGGCGATGCGCGAATTGCTCGGCATGATGCGGCCGAGTGAGCCTCGCTGAGGCGCGATCGCCGATGCGGTGGAGGATCGAGGCCGGGCGGCCGACAACCTCGTCACCGGGACTCCCGCTCACGGTCCGGCCGGACCACGAGCCACTTCCTGGCGCGCCTTAGGCGCGCGGAGCCCGGCCGCAGGGAGGGAATCCATGACCCGACAGGTCCGACTGGTCGCGGCCGTGCTGCTGGGAGCGTTGCTGCTCGCCGGTTGCTCGCTGAACGAAGCGAAGTGGACCGGCGATGCGGCCGCGGCGGTTGTCTACGCCAAGTCCATCCCGCTCTACCCGGGAGCCACGTCCGACGGCACCATGGGTTCGCAGCGCTGGGGCGACGAACCAGGTTCGTACACCGAAGGCATGACCGTGTGGTTCGTGGTCGAGGGCTACGACCGCGCCAAGGTGCTCGACTGGTACGAACGGCGTCTGTCGAATGGCTACACCGAGGTGCTGGACGACGGTTCGATCCAGATCAAGGTGCCGGTGCCGGGTGGTGAGCCGGGCGAGGATATGGGCGTGGTGATCGACGAGAACCGGTTCCGCGTCTTCGAGCACACCAAGCCGGGCAAGCACCAGAAGAGCTGAACGGCAGCGACGGGCTGCTCGCGCTAGACTGTGCGCGATTGCGCCGGGATGGGCCTGGCGCGAGTGGTGGCCGCCCTGATGCCTGACAGGACTCGCATCGCAAACCGCATCACCCAGATGCTCCGGAGCTTCACTTCCTTCGTACTGCTCGCCTGCGCCACGACGGCCCGGGCGGGGCCGACGCCGGTGCCGGCGAATCCCCGGCACTCCGAGCCCGTGCAGGGCATCCACGTGTTCCAGACCGCGCCTTACGGCGACGTGGGGCTCGACGGGAACTCCGTGGCCATCGTGACGAGCGAGGGCGTGGTCGTGTTCGACGCCAACGGCACGCCGGCGGCCGCGCGTGCGGTGATCGCACAGATCCGCAAGTTCACCCAGCAGCCCGTGCGCTACCTCGTGCTGTCGCATTGGCACTGGGACCACTGGTACGGCGCCGAGGTGTATGCCAGCGAGTTCCCGGGGCTCATCATCGTCGCTCACGAGCGAACGCGCGCGCTCATGGCGGGACCCGCCGTGGAGTTCAACCGGCCGGGACTCGAGTCGGATCTGCCGCAACACATCCGGGAGATCGAGGACGCGGGTGCCAAGGCTCGCACGGGGCTCCGACGCGAGGAGGCGGCGAAGCACGAGTCTCACGCCGCGGAGGACCGCGCATTCCTGGAGCAGAAGCGTTCGGTGCACCACACGCTGCCGACGCTCACGTTCGCCGACTCGCTCGATATCTTCATGGGCGGGCGCCAGATCCAGGTGCGTCATCCTGGCCGTGCGATCACTCCGGGCGACGCGTATCTGGTGCTGCCGCGTGAGCGCGTGCTCGTGACCGGCGATCTGCTCGTGAACCCCATCACGTTCGCGCTGTTCTGCCATCCGTCCGGCTGGATCGGCGCGCTCGAGCGGCTGGATGCACTGGATGCCACGTGGATCATTCCGGGGCACGGCGCGCCAATGCGGGACGAGAACCTGCTACACGCCACGCACGAGCTGCTCGTGCGCGAGCGCAGGTTGGCGCTCGCACTCAAGGCCGAAGGGCGTAGCGTGGAGTACGCGATGCACGAGGTGCTCCTCGACGCCGAGGTGAGGCGGTTGCGCGAGGCCATCGTCGGGCTGGATCTCGGCCAGCACGAGCTCTTCAAGCTCTACTTGGTGGACTGGTTCGTGCAGCGCGTCTACGAAGAGGCCGACGGCCGGCTCGATGACCGGATCCCGGCGATGCCGTGAGACACCGCGTTCGGGCCGACTTGGCGACTCCCTGACGTCTGAGCCCGCGCTCGTGCATCCGAAGCGCGCGGGGAGCGCTCGAGCGTTGTCTGCACGAGTGTGCGGCACTATCGTCGCCCTGTCTCGTTAGCCCTAACGCCGCTGAGCGCGGCGTCGCTCGTGG
>CAZADU010000151.1:0-5115 GCA_964483945.1 uncultured bacterium | reverse complement strand
CGGCGGAGTTCCAGGCGGCCGATCTGGTTGCGGTGCACTTCGTCGGGGCCGTCGGCAAAGCGCAGCGCGCGGGCGCTGGCGTAGGCATAAGCGAGGCCGAAATCGTCGCCGACGCCGGCCTACCCGGTCTACGAAGGCGGCGCACGTTTTGCCGGGGCGCGCGTGCACTTTGCACCGCTTAAGAGCGAGGACGGCTGGCGGTTCAACCCCGACCGCGTCCCGGCTGAGGTGTGGTCGCGCACCGCGCTGCTGTGGCTGAACTCGCCGCACAACCCGACCGGCTCGGTGATGGTCCCGGCGATGGGAGAGCGGCTCGTGCGCTTGGCGCGCGAGCAGGGCTTCTGGATCGCCAGTGATGAAGCCTACGGCGACCTATGGTTCGAGGGTGGACCGCCGGGCACGCTGCTCACACACGGACTCGAGAACCTGATCGGGCTGTGGACGTTGTCCAAGCGCTCCGCCATGACGGGCTATCGCTCGGGTTTCATGGCCGGCGACGTGCGCTTGATCGACGCGCTCAAGAAGTTCCGCCCCAGTCTCGGCAACGCCACGCCCGACTTCATCCAGACGGCGGCGGTGGCCGCGTGGAGTGACGATACGCACACGCCCGCGCAGCGCGAAGGCTACGCGGCAAAGCGACGGCTGTTCCTGGACGAGTTCGCGCGTCGCGGCTGGAAAGTCGAGGCGTCCGAGGCCACGTTCTATCTGTGGATGTGCGCACCGGGAGGTGACGACGTGGGATTCGTGGAGTCGCTTTTGAAGCTCGGAATCGTGACGACGCCAGGCTCGTTCTTGGGTGATGGCGGTGAGGGGTTCGTGCGCTGGGCGCTCGTGCCCACGCTTGCCGAATGCCGCGAAGCCATCGCGCGACTCGGCCAGGTCGCGGGAGCGCGCACGTGAGCGCCGACACGCGGGTGACTGGCGCCGGAGGCGCCGAACTGCCGATCTCGCGCTGGACGAGCACCATCGACGAGGGCTTCTCCGGCGCGCGGCCACTGGACGACGCGGAACTGCGCGGCGCGGTCGAGGGCGCTGTTGCCTCACTCGACTCGGGCGAGCTGCGTGTGTGCTCGCCGCCGGCGAGCGAGGGCGGCGCTTGGGTCACGCACGCCTGGCTCAAGCAGGCGATCCTGCTCTACTTCCGCATGCGCGTGAGCACGCCGATCTCGGCGGGCGACCTGGAGTTCTTCGACAAGGTGCCGCTCAAACGCAATCTCGAGTCGGCCGGCGTGCGCGTCGTGCCGCCGGGCGTGGCGCGCTACGGCAGCTTCCTCGAGAAGGGTGTCATCCTGATGCCCGGCTATGTGAACATCGGCGCGCGCGTGGGCGAGGGCACCATGGTGGACACCTGGGCCACCGTCGGCTCGTGCGCCCAGATCGGGCGGCGCGTGCACCTCTCGGGCGGTGTCGGCATCGGTGGCGTGCTGGAGCCGCCGCAGGCCGCACCGGTCATCATCGAGGACGATGCGTTCATCGGTTCACGCGCCATCGTCGTCGAGGGCGTGCGCGTGGGCGCTCGCGCCGTGCTCGGCGCGGGCGTGATCCTGACCGCGAGCACCGCCATCGTGGATGTCACGGGAAAGGTGCCGGTCGAGAAGCGCGGATTCGTGCCGCCGGACTGCGTGGTGATCCCGGGCACTCGCCCCAAGCGGTTCATGGCGGGCGAGTACGGCGTGCCCTGCGCGCTCATCATCGGCCGGCGCAAGGAGAGCACGGACACGAAGACCAGCTTGAACGAGGCGTTGCGCGAGTTCGGCGTGGCGGTCTAGACTCGTCCGCGAGTGGGCTCACAGCAGACACGAACCCCGGCACGCAGCGCGTTCGGAGGCAATGACTTGGCGACCATCCGGCTGGAAGGGCTGTCGGTCTTCGGGCACCACGGTGCGCGCCCCTATGAGAAGGAGGCGGGCCAACGTCTCGAGGTGGATCTGGAGCTCGTGCCCACCGACGAACGCGCCGAGTCCAGTGACCGGCTGGCGGACGCGGTGGACTATGACATGCTCTACCGCACGGTCCGCGAAGTGGTCGAAGGCAAGAGCTTCCATCTGCTCGAGGCACTCGCCGCTGCACTCGCGGTCACGATCCTCGAGCGGTTCGCGATACGCCGCGTGAAGGTGCGGATCGCCAAGCAGAACCTGGGCTGGACCACCGGCGGCCGCGCGATCATCGAAGTGGTTCGGGAGCGGGGGGCATGAAGGCGTTCATCGGGCTGGGCTCCAACCTCGGCGACCGCGAGGCGAACATACGCCAGGCGCTGCAGCAGCTCGAGCAGCTGCCGGAGACCACGATCGTGCGTGGTTCGTCGCTCTACGACACCGAGCCTGTCGGTCTGGCCGACCAGCCGAACTTCCTGAACGGCGTCGTGCAGATCGAGACGCACCTCGCACCCCGCCAGCTGTTGTGGAACCTGATGCTCATCGAGCGCCGGCTCGGCCGCGTGCGCACGCAGCCCTGGGGGCCTCGTGTGATCGACCTCGATCTGCTGCTCTACGGTGACGAGGTGCTGGACGAGGACGACCTCCGGGTGCCGCACCCGCTCATGACGCAGCGCTCGTTCGTCATGGTGCCGCTGGTCGAGATCGAAGCGCTGCTCGTGCATCCAGAGACGAACCAGACGATGCTGTCCATCCTGCAACGTCTCGGCGCCGACCCGCTGGTGAAGCACGGCTCGCGGCTCTGGAACTGATCGCGCGCGATGGGGTCCACGGACGGACGGGCTGAAGGAACGATGGAGCGGAGCGCGAGAGCGTGAGCGAGAACCGGTACCTGGTCATCGAAGGCGTCATCGGCGCCGGCAAGACGAGCCTGTGCCGCATGCTGTCCGACCGGCTCTCGGCACAACTGGTACTGGAGGAGGTCGAGGAAAACCCATTCCTCAAGGACTTCTACCGCGACCGCGCACGCTACGCGTTCCAGACCCAGATGCACTTCCTGTTCAGCCGCTACCAACAGCAGCGCAGCCTCGGGCAGACCGACCTGTTCAGCGATAAGCTGGTCGCCGACTACCTGTTCCAAAAGGACCGCATCTTTGCCAGCCTGAACCTCGTGGACAAGGAACTGGCGCTCTACGAGCGGCTCGTGGGCTGGCTCGAGATGGATGTGATCAAGCCCGACATCGTCGTCTACCTGCAGGCCAGCACCGACACGCTCATGGACCGCATCATGCGCCGCGACCGCGTGTTCGAGCGCGACATGGATCGCGACTACATCGAGCGGCTGAACGACGCTTACAACCACTTCTTCTTCCACTACCACGACACGCCGCTGCTGGTGGTGAACACCAACCCGATCGACTTCGTGAACCAGCCTGACGATTTCGAGGATCTGCTGAAACGCATACTGTCGCACCGGCAGGGTACGCTCTATTACACGCCCCTGGAGAAAGGCGGCTCGAGATGAGCGGCGAGGCCAAGGTGGGCGCGGGAGCCCCGCGCGCGAAGATCACGGCCCCGGCCGTGGTGGCGCTCAAGCGCAAGGGCGAACCCATCACGGTCGTGACCGCCTACGACTTCCCGACCGCGCGCATCGCCGACCAGGCGGGCGTCGAGATCCTGCTGGTCGGGGACTCGGTCGGCACCGTGGTGCTGGGCTACGACAGCACGCTGCCGGTGACGATGGACGACATGCTGCACCACACGCGCGCCGTGACGCGCGCGAAACCGAGCGCGCTGGTGGTGGGCGACATGCCGTTCATGAGCTACCAGGCGAGCGACGAACAGGCGGTGCTGAACGCCGGCCGGTTCGTGCAGGAGGGTGGCGCGGACGCCATCAAGCTGGAAGGCGGTGCGCGCGTGGTGAGCGCGGTGCGTCGCATCACCGATGCCGGCATCCCGGTGATGGGCCACCTGGGGCTCACACCGCAGTCCGTGCTGGCGTTTGGCGGCTACAAGGTGCAGGCGCGCGGCGAGGCCGACCAGGAGCGCCTCATCGCCGACGCCAAGGCGCTCGAGGCGGCCGGCTGCTTCTCGCTCGTGCTGGAGGGCATCCCAGCGCGGCTGGGTGCGGTGGTCTCGCGCGAGCTGCAGATCCCCACCATCGGCATTGGCGCGGGCGTGAACTGCGACGGGCAGGTGCTGGTCACACACGACCTGCTCGGGCTCTACCTCGGGCATCGGCCCAAGTTCGTGCGCCGCTATGCCGAGCTGGGCGACGCGATGCGCGACGCCTTCGCGCGCTACGTCGCCGATGTGAAGGCGAAGCGGTTCCCATCGGACGCGGAGAGCTACGAGTGACCGCACGCCGGGCCAGCCGTGCACGGACGCGCATGGGCCGGGCGCGTTCGACTGATTCGCTGCGCCGCGCGCTCGCGGGACTGCGCTTGCGCGGTGAGCGCGTGGCGTTCGTGCCCACCATGGGTGCGCTGCACGAGGGGCACCTGTCGCTGGTGCGTCTGGCGCGGCGCGGGGCCGAACGCGTGGTGGTGAGCATCTTCGTGAACCCGCTGCAGTTCGGCCCGCACGAGGACTACCGGCGCTACCCCCGCCCCGCGGCGCGCGACCGCGCACTGCTCGCGGCCGAGGGCGTGGATCTTCTGTGGGAGCCGCGAGTGGAGGATGTCTACCCCGCGGGGGACCGCACCCGCGTGTTGGTCGAGGGGCTCTCGGACGTTCTCGAGGGTGCGTCGCGCCCGGGGCACTACACCGGCGTGTGCACGGTGGTGACCCGGCTGTTGAACGCCGTGCAGCCCGACGCGCTGTGGCTGGGGCAGAAGGACGCGCAGCAAGCACTCATCCTCGAGCGTATGTGCCTGGACCTGCTGCTGCCCGTGCGCATCCTGATCGCGCCGACGGTGCGCGAGGAGGATGGGCTCGCCCGGTCGAGCCGCAACGCCTACCTGTCACACGCCGAGCGCCAGCAGGCGGTCGCATTGTCGCAGGGACTGGCCGCCGCGTGGATTCTCATGAAGGAGGGCGAGCGCAATGCCGCGAGGCTCGCCGCGGCCATCCGGCGGGAGTGGGACGGCTACCCGCTCGTGCGCGAGGACTACATCGCCATCGTCCACCCGGACACACTCGAGCCGCTCAAGAGCGTGCGTGGGCCCGCGCTGGTCGCGGTTGCCGCGAGCGTCGGGCCGGCGCGCCTGATCGACAACTTCCCCTGGAGGCCTCGTTGAGC
>CAZADU010000150.1:0-1746 GCA_964483945.1 uncultured bacterium | reverse complement strand
TCGCGGCGTGCCGGGAGTGCTCAAGAACGCGGTGGACTGGACGTCGCGTGGCAAGGACCAGCCGTGGCGCGGCAAGCCACTGCTCATGGTGAGCAGCTCGGACGGCGGCTTCGGCGGCGCGCTTGCGCGCGTCGCCTGGCTGCCGACGTTTGCGATCCTGGGAGCGCGCGGCATGACCTCGCCCGAGTTCTACCTGTCCTTCGGCGACAAGGCGTTCGCGGCAGATGGCACATTCATCGAGTCGCGCCCCCGCGACCAGCTCGTGCGAGCGCTCACCGCGTTCGTCGAGTTCACGCACAATAGCTCGGGCTGACGCGCCCGGACCCGCAGCGGTTCCGGGTGCGGTCGCGCCCGCTCGCCGAACGCCAAGAAGCACGCGGACCCACCCGCTCGGCGGGGTTGACGCGCGAGCGCCCAGGGCTCACGGTGCGCGCTCATGTTCGGACCCGACCTGCTCTCCACACGCGCCGGCCGCCGGCTCGCGTTCTTCCTCCTCTACCTGACCGAGGGCATCCCGCTCGGGTTCACCGCCACCGCCGTGGCCACCCAGATGCGCCGCCAGGGCCTGGGGCCCGCCGAGATCGGCGCTTTCGTGGGCTCGCTCTACTTGCCGTGGGCGTTCAAGTGGATCGCCGGGCCGATCGTGGACACGATCAACGTGCGCCGGTTCGGGCACCGCCGCTTCTGGATCCTGATCATGCAGCTCGGCATGATCGCCACGTTGTTCGTCGCGATGCCCGTGAACTTCGCCACGCAATTGCAGCTGTTCACAGCACTCATCTTCGTGCACAACATGTTCGGCGCCACGCAGGACGTGGCGATCGACGCGCTCGCGGTGAATGTGCTGCCCGAGGAGGAGCGCGGGACGGCGAACGGTTTCATGTTCGGCGGCGCGTATCTGGGGCAGGCGCTGGGCGGCGGCGGCGTGCTGTTCTTGACACCGATCATCGGCTTCCCGAGCTCGTTCGCCGTGGTGGCGGGGTTCATCGCGGTGATCACCGTGTTCGTGGTGCTCCCGATGCGCGAGCCACTGGGGCCCGCGCCGGTCATCGCCGCCGGCTCTGCACTCAAGCGCGTGGCGGGCGAGATCGGCGGGTTCCTACGGGATGCGATGAAGGCATTCATGGGCTCGCGTGGAGCGTCGGTCGGCGTGTTGTTCGCGCTGCTGCCGGGTGGTGCCTACGCACTCGGGTTGGCGCTCCAGTCGAACCTCGCCGTGGAGCTGGGCATGGACGACGCTCAGGTGGGAGCGCTCAACTTGTGGTCGTCGGTGGTGTCCGCCGCCTTCTGCATCGCAGGTGGCTGGCTCTCGGACCGCTTCGGCCGCCGGGGAACGCTGGCTTGGACCATGGCCGCGACGGCGATCCCCACACTCATGCTGGCGTGGAGCATGCGCGAGCACGGCTGGATCATGCCCGTGTCCCCCGGCCTCCCGGACCGACCCGTGCCGCCCGCCGTGCTGTTGCAGATGTTCTGGATGTCGGTGCTGATCTACAACGTGTTCCAGGGGCTCTACTACGGCATCCGCACCGCGCTGTTCATGGACGTCACCACGCCGCGCGTCGCGGCCACGCAGTTCACCGGCTATATGGCGCTCATGAACCTGGCCATCGCCTACACGGCCGCGTGGCAGGGCTGGGCCATCGAGCGCTGGGGCTATCCGCTCACGCTCACCGCCGATGCACTGTTCGGGCTGGTGTGCCTGCTCTGCCTGCCGTTCATGAAGGTGGCCCGGTCGTCCGCGCG
>CAZADU010000149.1:0-2939 GCA_964483945.1 uncultured bacterium | reverse complement strand
CGACGCTCCAACACCGACAAACATCTCGACGAAGTCCGAGCCCGACATGCTGAAGAACGGCACGCCCGCTTCGCCGGCGACAGCCTTGGCGAGCAGCGTCTTGCCCGAACCCGGCGGGCCCAGCAACAGCGCACCCTTGGGGATGCGCCCGCCCAGCTTCTGGAACTTCTGCGGCTCCTTCAGGAACTCGATGACCTCTTCCAGTTCCTGCTTGGCCTCGTCACAGCCCGCGACGTCCTTGAACGTGACGCGCGTCTGCGACTCGATCAAGACGCGCGCCTTGCTCTTGCCAAAGCGCATGGCGGCCGAACCGCCGCTCTGCATCTGGCGCAGCATGAACATCCACGCGACCAGGAACAGCAATAGCGGAAGCCAAGTGAACAGCACCGAGAGCCAGTTGATGCCCGGCGCCTGCACGGTGAGCTGCGCGGTGGGATTGCTCGCACGCGTCTTCTCGGCCAGCAGCGAACCGTCACCCAGGAAGTTGGTCTTGAACGCCTTCACCGTGACCTGTCGCCCGGCGACCGTCTCGGCGCCCTCCTGGCGCAGTTCGCCCAGCACCGTTCGCGTCTCCTCGACGAACGTGGCACGGTCGATGTTGCCCTTCTCGACCTCCTGCACAAAGCGCGTGTAGGGGATGTCGATGCGCTGCGTGGTCAGCAGGTTCCCGGCCCACATGCGGTACGCGACCAGCGCCAGCAACAGCAGCAGTGCCCAGAACGCCATGTTGCGGAACGGGCGGCCCGGCGCAACCGGCAGCTGCGGGCCGCGCCCGGTACCCTTGTCATTGCGTCCGGATTTGCGGTCGCGGCGGTCGTCGCCACCGTCCTTGTGGAACTGGTTCACTCACTGACCTCCTCGAGAACGCCCACGTAGGGCAGATTTCGGTAACGTTCGGCGGCGTCCATGCCATAGCCGATGACGAATTCCTCGCCGATGGTCCAGCCCTTGTAGTGGACGGGCACGGAGATCTTCCGGCAGGGCAGCTTGTCGAGCAGTGTCGCCACTTGGATGCTCGCAGCGCCCCGGGATTCCAGCAGATCAAGGATGAACTTCACACTTCGGCCCGAATCCACGACTCCTTCACACAGGACGAGGTGGCGGCCGCGCAGGTCGGTGCGCAGGTCCATGATGAGCTCGACGTGCCCGCTCGAGACGGTGCCGGCCCCGTAGGAGGCCACGGCGAGGAAGTCCATCTCGAGGTCGAGCGGCGTGGCGCGCGCCAGGTCCATCTGGAACATGCACGCGCCCTTCAAGACCCCCACGAACAACGGGTCCTTGTCCGCGAGATCCCGCGCCAGCTCCAATCCCATCTCGCGCACGCGCTCCTGGATCTGAGCGGCGGAGAACAGCACTCGGATGGTGGGGTCGGACTGCACGGCGGGGCGGGGTTCCGTCATGAGCGCTCCTGGGTGCCCGCCGGCCGCGCCAGCGGGTGGACATGGGGTGTCGGACGAGGAGTGCGGCGCCTCGCAGCGGGCCCTGCAGCAGGACCGGCCCTGGCGCGCCTGCGAATTCCCAGCAGTCTAGCATCGGACGGGCCAGAGCGCCGGGTGACACGTGCTTTCCGGGACCGCGCACCCGGAGGGGGCGAGAATCCGATCACACCGCCTCCCAGAACGGCCGTCCAGCCGCTGGGAAGGGTCAGTTGCGCCGGCCTGCCCGTGTCCGCCGGGGCGGCCAGTATCGCCAGCATGGGCTCCAGCTGCCGGGCCGTGAGTCCGGTGCTCGCGGGGTCGCCGTTCAAGCGCCATGCACGGCGAAGTGCCAGGCGCCGCACGGAAGGAGGAAGCGCGGCGAACGTGGCGAAGTCGAAGGCCACGCCCCGCTCGAGTGGTCCTGAAGTGTCGGGTGCGGGCGTGGGGAGACTCGGCGCGTGCGTCCGCCGGCGCGAGCGTGCGGCTGCCGCCTCCGGCGCTGCAACCGCTGCTCGGGTGGGACCGCTCACCGCACGCCGGGTGCGCGCTGGCGCTGCGCTCGGCATGCTGGCCCGCGCACGACTGAGTGCTCGCGCGGCGATGCTCTCGAGTACCTGGCCCGCCTCGGCCAGCTCGGCCGCACGCGCCGACGCGCGGCGCGCGAGCCCCGCGCGCCGTGTGACGGCATCGCCCGTCGCCACACCGAGCGCATCGAGCAGTGCGGGCACGGCGATGTGGCGAATGCGATTGCGCAGGTAGGAGAGCGAGGCGTTGCTGGCGTCCGTGCGCCACGCGATGCCGTGGCGGCGCAGGTCGGCCTCCAGCTCGGCGCGCGTCACGTGCAAGAGCGGCTTGATCCACTCGCCGCGCCGCGGCCGCATGCCGGCCGCACCCGTGAGACCACTGCCGCGCGCGAGCCGCATGAGCAGGGTCTCCAGTTGGTCGTCCGCCGTGTGCGCCGTGGCGATCGCGGCCGCACCCACGCGGCGGGCCACGCTCGCGAGCCACTCGCGCCGCAGCGTGCGCAAGCCCGCTTCACCGGAGAGCCCGCGTCGCCGCATGCGCGCGCGGCAGTCCCAGCGCGCCCGGGTGAGCGGCACGCCCAGCCGTTCGCAAAGCACGTGTACCGCACTCGCATCGGCGATGGAAGCCCCCTCGCGCAACCCGTGATCCAGGTGAGCGGCGTGCAGCGTGAGCCCGGACTCGTGCGCGAGCGAGGCGAGTGCGACGAGCAGCGCGGTCGAGTCCGCACCGCCACTCACGGCCACGAGCAATGTCGCACCGGGCGGTAGTCGACAGGGGCCGAGCAGGGCGCGACGCAGCGGCGGCTCGACACGGCGCAGACGCATGCGCGTCACAGGCTCACCCGAACGGTTCATGGGACCTCCGCGCGAGAACTGGACCAAGACTCCGGCCCCGGGACGGGAGCACGATGGAAGGGCGCTCCGGGCTGCGGCGCGCGGAAGTGGTGCCAGGGGGGAGAGTTGAACTCCCGACCAAGGGCTTATGAGTCCCCTGCTC
>CAZADU010000148.1:0-3463 GCA_964483945.1 uncultured bacterium | reverse complement strand
CCTCGCGGGCGGGGTGCGGGGCAAGGTCGTGGTGGACGCGGGTTCGGGCTTCGGCATGGTGTCCAACCTGATCGCGGCATGGGACGCACGGCGGGTCTTCTCTGTCGAGGTGCACACGCCGATGGCGCGTTCGCACGCGCTCGTGAACGCCGAGCACTTCCCCGGCGTGCGCGACCGAGTTTCGCAGCTGCGCGGCGATGCGAGCCGGTTGCCGCTGCGCTCGGGGAGCGCCGACCTGGTGATCTCGATCGAGGCCATCTCGCACTACTTCGATGTGGACGGGTTCCTCGACGAGTGCGCGCGCGTGCTGCGGCCCGGCGGGCACGTGCTGGTCTCGGATGGCAACAATGGCGCCAACCCCACCATCCGCGCACACACGGTGGAGTTGTGGGAGCGATTCGAGCGCGGCCCCGAGGGCATGTTCGGTGAGCACGAGGTGCCCGAGCCCATGATCCTCCGGCGGCAGCGTTTGTTGCGCCGGGAGTTCCCGCAGTTGGACGCCGCCCGGGTTACGGCGCTGTCGGAGGCCACCTCCGGCATGGACCGCGCCCAGATCGTCGCGGCCATCCACGCGCACCTGGCCGGTGGCCCGGCGCCCGAGCAGAGATACGCGCGCGGCCAGTGCCCTCGAGAGCCCGAATGGGGCTATCTGCTCGAGCAGCTCTTCGACGGCCGCGACATCGCCGGCCGCCTCGCCGCGCGCGGGTTCGAAGCGACGTCGCTGCCCCACTTCGGCGGAGCCGCAAACGACCTCGTGCACACCGTGAACCTCGTGTTGCGCCGACTGCCCACGCACCGCTGGGCGCGCGCGTACAGGGTCGTGGCCAAGAGGCGGTAGGGAGCTTCACGATCGGGCCCGCGACCGCAGGCATCGGCTCTCTCGTCTCTAGTGGCGTCTACCAGCGCTGCCTCGCCGTGTACGTGAGCACGACCTCCTTCCCCGCCGGCACGGCGAGGGTGAAACGCAAGAGGTTGGCCTCGTCGCGGGTCACCGGCTGGGACGACTTCACCACCTCGACCTCGCCGCCGACCGGCTCCTCGCACACGATGGTGACGTCGGTCTTCTTGCGATTGCGCAAGCGGATCTCGACTGAATACTCCCGCTCACGGTCGCTCACACGGCGGTCGCTCTGCACCTTGCGCTCGGCCGCCAGGTCGAACGCGTAGCCCAGCTCGAGTGTGAGCTTCTCGTCCACGGCCGTGTGCCGCACCTGCGTCTCGCCGGTGAGCTGTTGGTCGCCGTCGGCGTCCGGAGCGTAGCAGCGCACACGCCCGCCCGGCAGCGGCGCGCCGGTGCCCTCTTTGGCCGAGTTCACCAGCTCGAGCCGTGACCGCACACCGGTGGGGTCGCCCCCGCGGTAGACGTAGCGCGGCTTCACCTGAACGTCCTTGGTTTCCAGCAGCACCAGTGTCTGGCTCTCGCGGTCGCGCAGCGTGGCCGTGCCCGGCATCGTGTAGAGGTGGTAGTCCGCGAACGCCTCCTCATCCGGCGCCTGTCCGGGGGCGCCGTCGGCGGACGCCTTCATCATCATGGCCATCTCGGCGCGCGGCTGAGCGTGCGGCGTGCGCGCGAGCTGGCCGGCGATGAGTTTGAGCTTCGCATCGGCGAACGTGCGGCCGGTGGTGTTCTCGATGCGCACCACCGCCGACCAGCGCGCGGTGGACTCGCCGGTACGCACGAGCGTGTGCTCGGCCGACCACGACAGGCCCCCGGTCAGGTAGGCGAGTTCCACGGAGGACGAGCCCTTGCGTGCGCCTTCCACCACCGCCTCGAGCGCGGGACGCAGTGACAACCCTGCCTCCGGGCGCGCGAGCCGCAGCTCCTGTGTGCTCTCGCGAGTGAGCGTGGTGATCGCGCCGTCGTCGGCGCGCAGCACCAGCCAGCCGCCGTCAGCCGACAACAGCGTGCCCTCGTTGATCCGCTCGCCCCGGGACACGATCCGCACGCGCGAGCCGATGGCGCGCTCCACCAGCGCGTCGCCACTTGCGACGTCCCAACGGAAGGCGAGCCGTGTGAGCCGTCCCGACGCAGGAACGACGCGTACCGACGAGACGTCGAGTCGCTGCGAGACGCCCTCGAGGCGCAGCGTGTCGCGCGTACCCTTGAACTCGACGCTTCGGGATTCCTTCACGAGGCCGAGGTCCGACGTGTACAGAGTGAGTGACGGGCCGGCCCCGGCGGGCGCCGCGAACAGGGCGAGCGTGCAGGCGACGAGTGTACGGCGGATGGACAGAACCATGACTCCTCCTTGGTGGGGGTGCGCGGGAGATACGCCGCAGGCCCCGGACGCATTCCCGGCGAGCCTATCCCGGCCCGGGCGTGCCTCGCCAGCGGGCGGCCACGACGCTGGCCGCGGGAGTCGTTCGCGGCCGCTCCCGGGGCGGCACCGGCGGTACCACCCATGGCCCGTTGACTCGGGCCTCCAATGGGCGCTCAGTGATGGGACGAATCCAGACGTCTCATGTGCCGTGGAGGGCCGCCATGCCGTTCGATCCCGCCTCTCGCATCCAGGACTTCCTCGTGTTCGGGGAGTTCGGCGACGTGAACCCGAGCATCACCGATTCCTCCACGTTCACGTTCCTCGATCCGCACCGCATGGAGGAGGCGTTCGACCACGAGATCGAGGGCTGCTTCCTGTACGCGCGGCACTTCAACCCCACCAATAAGTCCCTCGCCGAAGCGCTTGCCCGAATGGAAGATGGCGAATCCGCGCAAGTCATGGCATCAGGGATGGGTGCGATCTCTACCACACTCATGACTCTGGCCGGTTCCGGCGACGAGATCGTGTCCGGCCGAACCATCTACGGCGGAACGTACGCGCTGCTCAAGAACCTGCTGCCCCGCTTCGGCGTGACCACGAACTTCGTGGATCTCACCGACCTCGACGCGGTGAGCGCCGCGATCACGCCGCGCACGCGCGTGGTCTACTGCGAGTCCATCAGCAACCCGTTGCTCGAGGTGAGCGACATCCCGGCGCTGGCCGAAATCGCGCACAGCTGCGGCGCGCGGCTCGTCGTGGACAACACGTTCAGCCCAATGATCCTGAGCCCGCTGCGGCTGGGCGCTGACGTCGTCGTGCACAGCCTCACCAAGTACATCAACGGCACCAGCGACTGTGTGGCCGGCGCGGTGGTGTCGTCGCACGAGTTCATCGCGAAGCTCACCGACATCAACGCTGGCCCGAGCATGCTGTTCGGTCCGGTGCTCGACGCGACGCGCGCCGCGAGCATTTTGAAGAACCTCCACAGCCTGCACATCCGCATGCGCCAGCACGGGAAGAACGCGCTGCACCTGGCGCAGGAACTTCAGTCGCGCGGCTTCCTCGTCCACTACCCCGGACTCGGGAGCCACCCGCATCACACGCTGCTCGGCTCGCTGTGCAACCCCGGCTACGGCTGGGGCGGCATGATGACACTGGACGTGGGCACGCATGGGCGCGCCAACCAACTCATGGGGCTCATG
>CAZADU010000147.1:0-4043 GCA_964483945.1 uncultured bacterium | reverse complement strand
ACCCTCACCTCGAAGCCGGGCACGACCTGACCTAGCGTGCCCTTGCGAGCTGTGCCCGGACGGTTCGAGATGAAGATGTGCCACATCTCCGCCGTGCCGAGCCCGTCCAGGAGCTCCACGCCGAACATGGCCTGCCAGCGCTCGAACAGCTCCGCGGGCAGCGCCTCGCCAGCCGACGTCACGACGCGCAGCGACGATAGATCCTGTGCGCTCGCCTCTGCGTGCGCGGTCATCTTCTGGATCATCGCCGGCACGTTGATGAGCACCGTGGGCTTGAACTGGCGGATGCGCGCGAACAGGACGTCGGCGGTCGCCGGCTCCGGGTAGAGCGCTACGGTCGCGCCGGCGGAGAACGGGAAGAACAGGTTGGAGCCAGTCGCGTAGCCGAAGTAGAGCTTCGGCACCGACAGCGTCACGTCGGACTCGCCATAGCCGATCACGCCGTGGCCGTAAAGTGCGGTGGTGTTGGCGAACGCGCCATGCGTCTGGACGACGGCCTTGGGCCGGCCGGTCGTGCCGCCGGAGAACAGCCACATCGCGGCATCGTCACGGTGCGTGTCGAACGTGCGCCGACCCGTGGGGGCTGTGGCAAGCCGTGCGGCGAGGACCGGGTCGTCCGCGACAATCACGACCGGAGCGGGCTCGAGGTCGCGCGATGCGTCCGCGAACGCGGCCGCTGTCGCCGCCAAGGTGACGACGGCGCGAGCGCGCGTGTATTCGAGGAAGTAGCGAACGTCGGCTACGGGCAGCCCGGGGTTCACCATCACGACCACGGCCCCGAGCTTGAGCGTGCCGAACAGCACGCCGACGAAGTCGGGTCCGTCGGGCAGCGCGATCAGTACGCGCTGCTCGCACGACACGCCGGCCGCGGCGAGCAGGTGCGCCCAGCGCTCGGCGAGTGCTTGCACGTCGCGATACGTGAGCGTTCCCGCGTCGGTGTAGAGCGCCGGACGGTCGCCCCGGCCTTCGCGGAGTCGTGCGTCAAGGAAGCAGTCGGCGATATTCAGCCGTTCGGGCAAGTCTGGCCGGGCTGCAGCGGCCTCGGCCACCGTGCTAGGGTGGGTGCTCATCCGCCGCATCATGACCGCCGGCCGGGGCGACCGGCAAGAGGAACCTGCGAGACCTCACGCGCCATGGCGATTCGCGAGCTGGCCGAACTCACGTGGGAGGACGTGCGGGACCTGGACCGCTCGCGCACGGTGGCCGTGCTCCCGGTGGGTGCGATCGAAGCGCACGGACCTCATCTGCCGCTCGGCACCGACAGTGTGATCGCCTTGGCGATGGCGCGTTCGGGAGTGGCACAGCTCGCCCCGCACGGATTCCACGGCGTTCTATTGCCGGCCCTCCCCTACACGGCCGCGCCGTTCGGCGCCGCGTTCGCGGGCACGCTGTCGGTGACCCCGGCCGTGTGTGCGGCGATGATCGCGGACATCGCGGCCGAAGTGACGCGACACGGCTTCGCCGCACTGGTGATCGCCAACGCACACCTGGACCCGGCTCACCTCGGCGCACTCGCCGAAGCGCAGCGGCTGGCGGCTGAGCGCGGCGCGCGGCCGGTGATCTGCCCCGATCTCACGCGCCGAGCATGGGCGGGCCGGCTCACGGAGGAGTTCCAGAGCGGCGCCTGCCACGCGGGACGCTACGAGGGCTCGGTGGTCATGGCGGAGCGACCCGATCTCGTGCGCACGACCGTGCAGCGCGCGCTGCCGCCGGTGCCGGCATCGCTGGCCGCCGCGATTCGCGCCGGTGCGACGACATTCGAACAGGCCGGCGGGCCGCGCGCGTACTTCGGCTGGCCCGCGGACGCCACGGCGGACGAAGGTGCGGTCACCATCGCCGCGCTGGGTAGCATCCTGGCGGACGCCGTGCTCGCGGTGCTCGCTCCGGAGCGGGCACGATGAGCCCTGTGGGACCACTCGCGGGCCGCGGCGCGGTCGTGACCGGCGGCGGGCGCGGGATCGGCGCCGCGATCGCCGTAGCACTCGCCGATGCCGGCGCAGACGTGGTGGTCGCGGCGCGGACGAACGCCGAGATCGACGCCGTGGCGTCGGCGCTGCGCGCTCGCGGGGCCCGCGCTTGGGCTGTCGCGTGCGACGTCAGCGACGAGTCATCGGTGCGTTCGCTCGCAGCCCGCGCTCGCGAGCATCTCGGTGCGGGCAGCGCCGGCAACATCGACCTGCTCGTCAACGCGGCTGGCGACGGCGGTGCTGCGCCGATTCAGCACATCACGCTCGCGGAGTGGCGCACCATGCTGGACACACACGCCACCGGCACGTTCCTGTGCACGCGCGAGGTCCTGCCGGCGATGCTCGTGCGGGGCTTCGGACGGATCGTGAACATCGCATCCACCGCGGGCCTCGAGGGCGCGCGCTACATCTCGCACTATTGCGCCGCGAAGCACGCCGTGGTGGGATTCACGCGCGCGGTCGCGTGCGAGCTCGTGGCCACCGGCGTGACGATCAATGCCCTCTGCCCCGGCTACGTGGACACGCCCATGACGGCCAGGACCATCGCCAACGTCGTCGCACGCACGGGCCGGTCTTCGGCTGAGGCGTTGCGCTCGGTGCTGGCCTCGGCCGGACAGGAACGCCTGCTCACGACTGCCGAGGTCGCGGCAGCGGCACTCGAACTGTGTGAAGAAGGAACCGCGGACATGAATGGCCGCGCCGTCACGCTGATGCCCAAGGGAGACGCATGCATCTCGAGATCGTGAACCCCGAGTCACTGGGCGCGCCGAAGGGCTGGAGCCACGGCGTGCTGGCCCCCCGAGACGGACGACTGCTGTTCATCGCCGGCATGGCAGGCTGGACTGCGGGCACCGAGGGCGAAGCGCCCGGATTCGTCGCACAGTTCGCGCGTGCGCTCGACCAGGTGCTCACCGTCGTGCGCGCGGCCGGCGGGGAACCCACGGACGTGGCGCGCATGACCGTCTACGTGACCGACTTGGAGCTCTACCGCTCGAACCTGAAGGCGCTGGGCGAGGCCTGGCGTGAACGGTTCGGGCGGCACTATCCGGCCATGGCGCTCCTGGAAGTGAAGGGGCTCGTGGACCGCGGCGCATTGGTCGAGATCGAATCGACCGCAGTCCTCCATGGGAGTCGCTGACATGAGCCTGTCGCCCAAGTCATTCCTCTACCACCACGACACGAACACCGGTGTCGCCACGATCACGCTCAATCGGCCCGACCGGTTGAACGCGCTCACGTTCGAAGTCTATTCCGAACTGCGCGACACGTTCGCCGCACTCGACACCGAACCGGGCGTGCGCGTGATCGTGCTGACCGGGGCCGGACGGGGATTCTGCTCCGGCGGCGACGTGGAGGACATCATCGGCGCGCTGTTCGGCCGCAGCCCCGAGGGCCTGCTCGAATTCACTCGCATGACCTGCGACGTGGTCGCCAACATGCGTCGCTGCCGCCGGCCGATCATCGCGGCATTGAACGGCACCGTCGCCGGCGCCGGTGCGGTGCTGGCCGCCGCGTGTGACGTGCGCTTTGCCGCCGAGTCCGCGCGTATCGCGTTCCTGTTCGTCAAGGTCGGGCTCTCCGGCGCGGACATGGGCGCCTCGTGGCTTCTGCCGCGCCTGGTGGGACTGGGGCGGGCGGCCGAGCTCTTGATGACCGGAGAATTCATCGACGCGAAGCGAGCCCACGAGATCGGCCTCTACCAGCGTCTGGTTCCCGACGGGCGGGCGCTCTTGGAAGCCACCTCGCTTGCCGAGAAACTCGCGCGCGGCCCCGCGGCGGCCCTCGCCGTCACGAAACAGGCGCTGGATGCCGAGTTCACGCTCGGTCTGGAGGCCGCGCTCACGCACGAAGCGGACGCGCAGGCCGAGCTGATGGCGCACCCAAACTTCCGCGAGGCGTACGAGGCGTTCCGCGCCAAGCGCGAGCCGAACTTCCGCTGATGCCGATCCCGGATCTCCGGCCGATCCGCCCGTTTCTCGAGGAACGCCACGTCGCCTTCGCTTCGGCGGTCGGCGACGCCGTGGCGCGCACGATCGGGCCGCGGCCGGAGCCCCCGGACGATGCCACGGCGCGGCG
>CAZADU010000146.1:0-7641 GCA_964483945.1 uncultured bacterium | reverse complement strand
AGGGGAGTCCCTCGCCGCCCGGCTCGCGCGCGGACCGCTCCAGGCCCGCGAGGCGCTGGCGATCGGCGTCCAGATCGCCTCGGCGGTCGAAGCGGCGCACGAGCGCGGGGTCATCCACCGCGACCTGAAGCCCGGCAACGTCATGATCACGCCGGCCGGGGTGGCGAAGGTGCTCGACTTCGGGCTCGCGAAGACCGACCCGGTCCCGGCTTCGGGCGCCGATCTCTCGCAATCGCCGACCGTGGCGGTCCACGCGGGGGCGACCGTGGCGGGGACCATCCTCGGCACCGCCGCCTACATGAGCCCCGAGCAGGCGCGCGGCCGGTCCGTGGACCGCCGCAGTGACCTGTGGTCGTTTGGGTGCGTGCTGTACGAATGCCTCTCCGGCCGCGCCGCGTTCGAGGGCGCCACGGTGACGGACCTGCTCGCGAGGATCCTCGAGCGCGATCCCGACTGGTCCTTGCTGCCCGCGGGCACGCCGCCTCGGGTGCGCGAGATCCTCAAACGCTGCCTGCGCAAGGAAGCCGACGGGCGGCCGCGCGACATCCGCGACGTGCGGCTGGAACTGACCGACGCTGCCTCCGGCGCGACAAAGGCAGAGGCGACGCGCGAGAAGTCCGTCGCGGTGCTTCCGTTCGAGAACCTGAGTGGTCCCGACGACGAGTACTTCGCGGACGGCATCACCGACGAGATCCTGAACGCCCTGGCGCATCTGGACGGACTGCGTGTCGCCGCCCGCACGTCGTGCTTCGCATTCAAGGGCCGGCGCGAGGACCTACGCACGGTGGGCGAGAAGCTCGATGTGGCCAACGTGCTCGAGGGTAGCGTGCGACGTGCGGGGGCTCGGCTGCGCATCACGGTCCAGCTCGTGAACGCGGCCGACGGCTACCAGCTGTGGTCGGAACGCTACGATCGCGAGATGACCGACGTGTTCGAGTTGCAGGACGAGATCGCGAACGCCATCGCCACTCGCCTGCGCGTATCCATGAGTGGTGACGCCGAGCGCGCCCGGAGCGGGGCGGGCACCAGGAACCTCGAGGCTTACGAACTTCTGCTGCGCGGTCGCGCCCTGCACACCAAGCGGGGCCGGTTCCTGCGCACGGCCATCGAGTGCCTGGAACAGGCGGTGGCACTGGATCCCCACTACGCGGAAGCGCTGGGGCTCCTGTCCGATTCGTACCGGCTGATGGCCACGTTCGGCTCGGTCCCCTCCGCGGAGGGAGTCTCCAAGGCCAAGCGCTTCGCCGAGCGGGCGATCGCCGCGGACCCGGACCTGGCGGAGCCGTGGTCCACGCTGGCCTGTGTGGCCGAGCAGTGCGATTGGGACTTCACGCTGGCGGAGACTCATTGGAAGCGAGCGCTGGCGCTCGACCCACGCCATTCGCGCGCCCGCGCGCAGCGCGCATTGTGGAGTCACTTCCGCGGTGCGATGTCGGCGACCGAGGGTCGGACCGAAGCCAAACGCGCAGTGGATGACGACCCGCTCAACTCGTGGGTCGTCGCCATGCACTCCTACATCCTGGGCGTCGGGGGGTGGAACGACGAATCGTTCGCCGAAGCGGAACGCGCCGTCGCGCTCGACGCCGACTCGTTCTTCTCGCAGTGGAACCTCGTGCGTGCCCACGCCTGGAGCGGCAGACTGGACGAAGCCATCGCGCTCACACCCACGATCCTCGCGGAGTCCGGTCGCCATCCATGGGTGCTCGGACTTCTCGCGTGGTGTCAGAGCCAAGCGGGCCACGCCGACAAGGCGCGCGCGGTGTATGACGAGATGGAGGCGCGCTCCCGTCACGAGTTCTTCTCGGCGTTCTGGCTGGCCACCGCCGCTTCGGCGGCCGGCCTGGACGGGGTGGCCATACAGCACGTGGAACGGGCCGTGAGCGAGCGCGACCCGCTCATGTTGTGGTCGCGCATCTCGCCGTTCTGGCTGCGACTCCGGCAGCATCCCGATTTCGAGCGCTTGGTGCGCCCCGTCTGGTCGTGAGGGGCCCTGCGAGGGGCACCGAGACTCCTGCAGGCGGCGCATGCGGTCGCGGCCGGGCGACCCCGTCCGCGGCGAACCGGCTTCTAAGGTAACTTCCAGCGATGCCACTCTCTGCCGGCACCCGGCTTGGCCCCTACGAGATCGTCGCTCCGCTCGGCGTGGGCGGCATGGGCGAGGTGTACCGGGCGCGCGACCCGCGACTCGGCCGCGAGGTGGCGATCAAAGTGCTGCCCGACGCGCTGGCACTCGACGCCGATCGGCGAGCCCGGTTCGAGCGCGAAGCACGGCTGCTGGCCGCACTCAGCCACGCGGGGATCGCCTCGATCTTCGGCGTCGAGGAAGCCGGCGGCGCGCTCGCGCTGGTGATGGAACTGGTGGAGGGGCCAACGCTCGCCGACCGTGTCGAACACGGGGCGCTGCCCGTCGCCGACGTCCTGCCGATCGCGCGCCAGTTGGCCGAGGCGCTCGAATACGCGCATGAGCACGGCATCGTGCATCGTGACTTGAAGCCCGCCAACGTGAAGCTGCGTCCCGACGGCACGCTGAAGGTGCTGGACTTCGGGCTGGCGCGCGCACTCGCGCCCGAGTCGGGCGGGGCTTCGGCCCAGTTGAGCCAGTCGCCCACGCTCACCGAGCGGATGACGCAGGTCGGCATGATCCTGGGGACCGCGGCCTACATGTCCCCCGAGCAGGCACGCGGGCGCGAGGCTGACCGCCGCTCCGACGTGTTCGCCTTCGGCGTCGTGCTCTACGAGTTGCTCAGCGCGCGCCGCGCGTTCGCCGGCGAGACCGTCTCCGAGACGCTCGCCGCCGTGATGCGCGACGAGCCCGATTGGTCAGCGCTGCCGCCGGGACTCTCACCGCGCTGGCGACGATTGCTCGAGCGCTGCCTGACGAAGGACCCGCGTCGGCGACTTCAGGCCATCGGCGAGGCGCGCATCGCGCTCGAGGACCTGACGGCGAACCCGACGGAGCCTGTGGCATCGACCGGCGGTGCGCCGGGCTCGCCGCCCTCGCGCCGCGGGACGCTGGCCCCCTGGTTGATCGCCGCCGTCTCGATGGTCGCGCTTGCGTTCATGCTGTGGCGCAAGCCTGCGAGCGGACCGGCCGCGACCGAACTCAGCATCGTGCCCGCCGATGGACAGCGCGTGGCGGAGGACATCGGCTATCTCTCGATGGCGATCTCGCCCGACGCGCGCGCGATCGCCTACACGGTGCGCGTTGAAGGCGTCCTCAAGCTCCGCCTGCGCCGGCTGGACACGCGCGAGGACGTCGAAATCGCCGGCGCGGACGGGGCGCGGAACCTGTTCTTCTCGCGCGACGGCCAGTGGATCGGGTTCTTCGACACGCGGAAGTTGTCCAAGGTCTCGGTGCATGGCGGCACGCCGGTGGCATTGGCGGATGCGCTCCAGGACCGCCTGGGCACGTGGCTGATCGACGGTACGATCGTCTACACGCGAGACTCCACGGTACCGCTCTACCGGATCCCCGAGAGCGGCGGCACGCCGGTCGCCGTCACCGCGCTCGACTCCACGAAGCACGAGCGGACGCACCGGTTCCCGTGCGCGCTGGACGGAGGGCCGTGGGTGGTGTTCACGGTGCAATCGGTGGACAGCCCGGGCGGCTACGATGACGCCGACATCGACGCGGTCAACGTGAAGACCGGGGAGCGCCGCCACCTCTACAAGGGCGCCCGACGCGCGGCCTGGGCGCCCGGCGGCTATCTCATCCTCGCTCGCGGGTCCGACCTCTACGCGACGCGCATCGACCCACGCAATCCGCGGCTCACGATGGACCCGATCCCGGTGGTGGCCGGCGTGAGCGGGAATGCCTCGACGGGTGCATCCTACTTCGTCATCGCGGACGATGGCACGATCGCGTGGCTCCCTGGCGGTGAGCGCGAGCAGGCGCGCGACATCGGCTGGATGGACCGCTCGGGACGATGGACGCCGACCGGTGTCCCCGCCGGGCCTTACACCCAGCTGAATCTCTCGCCCGACGGCACACGTGCACTGGTCGTGGCGGGGCCCGGCGGCGGTGCGAACGACCTGTGGCTCGCCGATCTGCGAAGCGGCGCGATCAACCGGCTCACGTTCGGCGGCCGCGGCGGCAACGCGGCGTGGTTCCCCGACGGAGTCCGGATCGCCTATAGCGGCCGAAGTCCGGACGGGAGCGAGACGGTGATCGTGCGCCGTCTGGACGGCGCCGGTGGCGACAGCGAGATCGCCCGCTCACCCACCCCCATGATCGTCACCGGCGTCACGGCCAATGGACTCGAAGTCATCTACAGCGACTACGGCGTGCGCAACGGCCGCATGCACCTCGCCGCGGCGGACGGCAGCCGGCCGCCGCGCGAGGTCCCGGCCGAGGGCGAAGGCTACGAACAGGCGGGCATGCTCTCACCCGATAGCCGGTGGCTGGCTTACATCACGACCAAGACGCGCCGCGAGGAGGTCTGTGTGCGCCGCCTGGCCGGCCGTGCGGGCAGCTGGCAGGTCTCGACCGTTGGAGCCGGCGGCGTCCGCTGGGGCCGAGGCGGGCGTGAGTTGTTCATGGTGAGCGGAGAGACCCTGATGCGCGTGCCGATCGAGGCGCGCGGGGATGAACTGTCGTTCGGACACCCCGAGCCCGTGTTCGACGCCCCGCCGTCCCCGACAGAGAACTCGTTCCGCGACTACGACTACGATCCGGTGACCGATCGCTTCCTGTTCACGCGCTCGCCACGAGGCCTCGCGGAACGGCGCGAGATCGCCGTGTCGCTGGGCTGGGCGAAGCGGCTCGGGACGCTGATGGGGGAGAAGCGGCGGCAGCTGAAGTGACCGGACTCCGATGGCCCGGGTCGAGGAAGACTGGTTCACGCCGGGCAAGGCTCCGCAGCCGATCGCCTTCGAGAGCATCGCCGAAGGATTCGTACCGCTGATGTGGGCTCCGGCCGGGCTCGACGATTCGACGGGTGCTCGGAACTTCCTCACACAGGCGAGGGCGCTCGCGTCGGGAATCAGCGAGCGCGAGCGGCGCCGCATCGAGATTCGTGCGACGCAACTCGACGCGATCCAGCACTTCGAGGACGCGGGCGGGTTTCTTGCCCACAGGAAGGCCATCGATGACGCGCTGAACACCGACACCGCGGACCCCCAGCTCTGGCTGCCGCGCGGCAACGCAGAAGAGCCCACTGCCTCAGGCTGTGGCCAGCGCGGGAAATGGCAACGGCGCGAGGGTATTGGTGAGTCGACGCTGATCTGGCGGAGCTGAGGTTGGTCAAGACAGAGCTGGCCTCCTTGAAGTAGCCCCTCGAAAGTGGATCGAGACAAGCCGTCGACTGGGGGCCGGCAGGTCAGTCCCCTCCGGCCCTCGCGGCTGATCTGGACCTATTTTCAATCGCGATCTGGTCCGCCTCCACGCTTCCACCCGACGCAAGAGTCCGTGCGGTTCGAGGGCGCCTACCTGAGCAGAACCGCCTTCCGCGAGCTGCGCTGACCGTTGGCCTCCAGCTCGTAGTAGTACATTCCGGTGGACAGCGCGCCTCCCTCGTCGTTGCGGCCGTCCCAGACGATGGAATGGTCCCCGGCGAGGAGCTCCTTGCTCAGCAGGGTTCGCACCAATCTGCCCTGGGTGTCGAGGACTCGCACGGTGGCGGACCCTCCGCTGGCCAGGGAGAAATCGATCCTCGTGCTCGAGCGAAGAGGATTCGGGAAGTTCGGCCTGAGGTTGAGTCGCGAGTCCGAAGGGCCGCCCGGCACCGTGGTGGCACCGCGAGTCAGGCAGATGACCGCCAACTGATACTCATATTCCGAGTCCACACTGACCAGAATATTAACGCAGTAGATTCCGTCGCCGTTCTCGTCACAGAAGACGCGAAATCCATGACTGCGGTGGTAGGTCGAGGTGCCCTCGCGCTCCCAGCCCGGCACGAGCACCTTGTTCCATCCGTAGGGCAGGCTGTCGAACTGGATCTCTCCGGTCGCGGAGTCCACGATCACGAGCTGTGAGTGTTCGTTCACCAGAACGATTTCGTCGGCCGGATCCTGGTCCATGTTGGCCGCCCCGGGGATCGCGTTCCACTCATGCTGACCGGGAAGTGGGTAGAGCTGCACGGGATTGACCTGCGCAAAGGCGTTCGATGCACTCAGGACGAGAAGCGTGGCGAACAGGACAACTGCAGGGATTCGCTGGATCCAGCGAGTGAACATGGGACACCTCCTCGGGCGGGAGCTCGTGAACCGTTCCCGACTGTCGGGATTCGGGATCCGTGCAACGCAGAGCGACGCACACCAGGCCGAGTCTCCCAACAGACGTCACGGGCGACAGTACACGATTCATCTCAATGGTCGTCCTTCAATAGCGGCTGCGCCGAAGATTCACTGGCCCGGCCGCATCAGGCATTCGCGGACGGAAGCTGGACGGGTCTTGAGACGCCTGCTGTCCTGGAAGGCGGTGCCAGCGGGCGGCGGGTTGTCGCTGGAGCAAGCCTCCGGGTCGAGCCCGCATGCGAGTGACTGGAGCCGCGACGAGACGACCTACTTCTCCTCGCACGACGCCAGTCGGATCAGTTGGCTGCGCGCTCACGCGCCCACCAGACGGGGCCTGATAGACCGTTCAGGTTGGCGTGGTGTCGCCGGGTGCGGTAACGTTCCCGCCCCGCAACTGCGCGGAATACCGGTCTCCGTCTTCGCTTCTTCAAACGGGATGAGCCAGATGGATGTCTCCCCGGACGGCGCCTGGATCGCCTATCGGACCGCCTCTCCGCAGGAGAACCTCTTCGTGATGAAGTCCGACGGCACGGGCCGCCGGCGGCTCACCGACGACAACTTCCGCAACCGCGGTCCGCGCTGGGTCCGGGGCTCGGAGTGGCTGGTCTTCTACTCCAACCGCGGCGGCGGGTATGGGATCTGGCGCACGCGGCCGGATGGCAGCGATCTGAGCCCGCTCCCGATCCAGCCGGTGACCGAGGTCAACCAACCGATCGTTTCCAGCGACGGCTCTCGGATCGCGATCACCACCAGCGCGAGCGAGGTTCCCAGGCTCGGTGTCCTCGGCGTCGGTGAAGGCTGGTTTGCCCCCGGCATGACGCCCGCGCCGGCGAGTGTGGAGTTCTTCGCCGATGGCTTCGTGGCGAACGCCTGGTCCCTGAACGGTGAGCGCATCGCGGGCCTCGCCATCACACCCCGAGGCAACACCCTTGCCGTCTACTCGTTCAGGACCAGCCGCTTCGAACCTCGCCACGAGTTGTCCGGTTGGACGGCGTATGGGATGACCTGGCTGCCGGACAGCCGGCGGCTGCTGGGATGGGACGCCCTGCGCAACTCGGCGGTCGTCTACGACACCGAGTCCGGCGAGACCAGGGCGGTGACCGGGATTCCGGGGCCCGCCGAGCTGCGGCTGACCGGGGACGGACGCACCCTGATGGTAAACCGGGCCGTTTCCGAAGGGGATGTCTGGCTCCTGACGCTCAAGTAGTCGCGCCATGTTGGCGCCCACCAGCACGAGCTTGCCGTGTCGGATCGGGCCGTCACGCGGCGTTGGGAGGGGAGTCATGCGGAGCGGGTCGTTTCGTCGCGGAAGTGACCGGACTCCGATGGCCCGGGTCGAGGAAGACTGGTTCACGCCGGGCAAGGCTCCGCAGCCGATCGCCTTCGAGAGCATCGCCGAAGGATTCG
>CAZADU010000145.1:0-1722 GCA_964483945.1 uncultured bacterium | reverse complement strand
CCTGGGCTGCCTGGTGACCGGTTTCGTTCTCGCCCTCGCCCTGATGTTCGGTTGCCCTCTTCTGTCGCTGTGGACCCTGACCCTGATGCTTGGGTTGCTTCCGTTCAGCTGGCAAGGGTTTCCGCCAAAGAAGGTCCGGCTTGGCCTGCTGGTTCTCTCGCTCACCGCTTTCATCGTCGGATTTCCGGGGCTCGCACGGGAGGCCCAGGGGCGGATCGACTTGCTTCACGCGAAGCTGGATGCGCGCGGGGCGGCAAGCTTCACGTTTCGGGAGAAGCTGGCGCTTTACGGACTGGGGCTGGCCTTCTCGGCCGTCGCGCTACCGATCTATCCCGAGATTGCGAAAGAACAATTCTGGCTTCAGTGCAAGGGTCCACCGGAACACCGATGGCGATCTGATTTCGCGATGCAGTCCAGAAGGGTCCGCCGGGTTTTCGAAGAGTTCTCCAGCCAACTGGATCGGCTCGCTCCGGAATCGACCGAGTGTGTGATGCGGCCGAGGAGGATCGCCTTCGATTACTCTGTGGATCCTCCCCGGGTGGCTCTGGCCCTTAACCCTGTTCGGCTCGAAGCCCTGGCGATCCGGGAGGGGGCGGGCTGGGTGATCCACGCGCGCGGCACGGTGGATGGGTCAAGCCCATTCTTATTGAGCGGTGCGTAAATAATGCAACAATGTGACGCGTCAAAGCCGGAGCCCCGAGTGCTTGATACAGCTCCACAGTCGTCTGGGTTCGCGCCGCAGCGCCTCGAGCTCGCGCAGCACGTCGAGCGCGAGATCGAAGCGGTCAGCCGGGCAGTTGTTCGCCAGCCGGCGCTTCGTCATCCGCCACACGCCCTCGTCGGGGTTCAGTTCGGGCGCGTAGGCGGGCAGGAACTCCAGGTGTAGCCGCGGCACGCGGCGACAGAGCTTCGCGACGAGCTTCCCACGGTGGACACCGAGCCGGTCCCAGATCAGGACCACGTGTCCGCGCAAGTGGCGGAGCAGGTGGCGCAGGAACGCGACCGCCTCGAGCTCGCGGACGTTGTGGTGGTGCCACTGGTAGTACAGGCCCACCCGAGACCGGGTCGGGCTGACCGAGAGGCCGGAGATCACCGAGATGCGGTCGTGGCGCTGGGAGTGGCGGAAGATCGGCGTCTGACCGCGCGGCGCCCAGGTGCGCACCACCGTGGGCGTGAGCATGAAGCCCGATTCGTCGACAAAGACGAGGTGGGCCCTCAGCTCGAGAGCCCCCTTTTTACCCGCGGCCAGCGGGTTCGCGTCCAGCGTGCGATGGCGACCTCGTCACGTTCTCGGGCGCGGCCTTCCGGCTTCTGCGGGGTCCAGTCGTTGCGCGCCAGCAGGCGACTGACGTGCGCCCGGTGATAGCGCACTCCGAACTTGCGCTCGATCACCTCGGCGATGCGCTTCGTGGTCCACAGATCGGTGCCGTAGCCGTGGGCCAGCGCGCCGCGCAGCAGCTCACGCAGCAGCCGAGCCTCCTGCCGGGCCGTCAGTCGCCGCGGTCGCCCGGGCGCCGAGCGCACCTTGAGGCCGCGCTCACCGTGCCGACGATGGGCCTGCATCCAGCGCATCACCGAACTGGGCGCGCAGCCCAGCCGACGCGCGGCGGCGTTCAACGACAGTCCCTGTTGCACCAGCGCCAGCGCGCGTCGCCGACGTGCCTCCAACACCCTCGCCGATCCGGGCAATCGCATGGGCACCTCCTTGTGGAGGCCTCAGGC
>CAZADU010000144.1:0-4310 GCA_964483945.1 uncultured bacterium | reverse complement strand
CGGTCGCGCATGAGCGTGCGGCCGCAAGAGTCGATCGACTTGATGGTGAGTACCGTGCCGGCCAGCTCATTCGAGATCGACATCTACAGGATGGGCTACTATCAAGGGCTGGGCGGGCGGCAGAAGCTCGAACCCGTGCTGTCGCACGCGTTGCTCACCCTGCCCGCGGGCGGCTGAACAAGGCATGGGCGCTCCCGGCGCGGGACGGCTTCCCGGCGCGCTCACGCTGGGCCCGGTGCGGTTGCGCGTGGCGAGCCGGGCGCGCACGGCTCGCTGGCTCGAGCAGGTGCTCGGGCTGCGCGCCGCGACAGAGGCGGGCTGGAGTGCCGCTGACGGGCAGCTGATCGTCGCGCTCGACGAGGTGCCGCTCGCGCGACCGGTGCCTCGCGAGGGTCGCATCGGGCTTTATCATTACGCCGTGCTGCTGCCCTCGCGTGCCGACCTCGGCCGGTTCCTCCTGCACCTCGAATCGCTCGGCCAACCGTGGGCCGCGAGCGATCACGGGGTCAGCGAGGCGATCTACCTCACCGACCCCGACGGCCTGACGGTAGAGGTCTACGCCGACCGGCCGCGCGAGACGTGGGTGCGCGAGGGCGAAAACCTCGTGGCCACACTGGACCCATTGGACCGCGACAGTGTCGTCGCCGAGGCGGGGGATCGTGCGTGGGAGGGAGCACCCTCGGGCACGGTCATGGGCCATCAGCACTTCTTCATCGGCGACCTCGCGTTGGCCGAGCGCCACTACGTTGGCGTGATGGGTTTCGACGTCATATCGCGGCTGCTGCGCGGCGCGCTGTTCGTGTCGGCGGGTGGCTATCACCATCACCTCGCGCTGAACATCTGGGCCGCCGGGGCCCCGGTGGCGGGCCCGGGTGATGCGGGGCTCGCGGAATGGTCCATACGGCTGGGCTCGGCCGCCGGCGTGGACGCACTGCGCGACCGACTCGACCGTGCTCAGGTGCCATTTCGGACCGAGGCGGGTGATCTCATGGTGCCCGACCCGTGGGGCATCACGGCACGCGTGAGCGCCTGAGCGCTGCTCACCCTGCACTCTCGCGGCCCCTTGCGCTCACGCTGATGCAGAGCGTGCGCGCGGCGGCGTGAGCCCGTAGACTGCCCGGCCCATGTCCCACCCCGAACCTCAGCGGCGCCCTCGACGCTCCATCCTCGCCATTCCCGCGTGGGCGGCGCTTTGCTTCGTGCTCTCCGGCGCCGCGGGACTGCTCTACGAGGTGGTGTGGAGCAAGCAGATCGCGTATCTGCTGGGCAGCTCGCTGCATTCGGTGGCCGTCGTGGTGGCCGCGTTCCTCGGCGGCCTGGCGCTCGGGGCTCGCTTCCTCGGCGGGCCGCTCACGCGCTCGGGGGACCCGGCCCGGCGCTACGCCGCGCTCGAACTCGCCATTGCTGCCCTGGGAGTGTCGATCCTGCCGCTGCTTCGTGCGCTCGACCCGGTCGTGGGGCAGCTTTACCGTGCGCTCGACGGCGAGGGCGCAGCGTTCTCGGCCGCTCGCATCGTGCTGCTGTTCGTCGTACTGGTGCCACCCGCCGCACTCATGGGTGCGACTCTCCCCGTGCTGGTGACTCGCTTCGAACGAGGCACATTGGGAGGGGGGCTCGCGTGGCTTTACGCGCTCAACACACTGGGCGCGGTCGTGGGCTCGCTGCTGGGCGGGTTCTTGCTGCTGCCTGGCTGGGGACTCCTGGGCAGCTCCAGCGTGGCCGCGATGCTTAACGTGCTGGCTGGCGCCGTCGCGTGGCGCGCGAGCGCCGCCTCTTCGGGCGAGCCGAGTCGCGCGGTCGCCGCCGTGGCCCTGCCCACGCCGCTGTTGCCACATACCTCCCGGCGGGTGCTGGGCGTGGTATTCGCGTTGTCGGGCTTCGCCGCACTCGTGCTGCAGCTCGCCTGGGTCCGGCTTTACGGGCTCGTGCTGGGCTCCACCGTCTACTCGTTCTCAGCCGTGCTCGGTGTCTATCTCGCCGGCATCGCGCTCGGCAGTGCGCTCGTCGCACCGTGGCTCGGCCGCATCCGGAGCGCCCGCCCGCTGGCGTTCGCGCAGTTCGCCATCGCGTTCGCAGCCCTCGCCGGCATCCAGGCCTGGCCCGGGCTTCCTGGCGCGATGCTCTCGCTGGGCGAGCGCATGGGCACGTCGTGGAGCGGTCTGCTCGTCGCACAGCTGGGCCTGGTCGTACCGGTACTGATCGTGCCGTGCGTGCTGCTGGGTGCGGTCTTCCCGCTCAGCGCCCGGCTGCTCCAGCAAGGCGAGGGCGGCGCGGCGACCGGCCGCGCCTACGCCCTCAACACACTCGGCACCATCGCCGGCTCGCTGGCGGCGGGGTTCGTGTTGCTGCCCTGGCTCGGCGTCCAGGGCAGCGTGCTGCTCGCCGCGGGACTCGCGAGCCTCGCGGGGCTCGCGAGCCTGCTGCTGCCAGGCAGCGGCCGTCCGACGCGTGCGCTTGTCGTGGCGGCCGCCGTTTCTGTGGCGGCGGTGGGGCTCGCGGCGGTGACCGCACCTCGCTGGGACCCGATGCTCATGTCGCTGGGGACCTACCGGCCGTTCCACGCACGCAATCTGCTCCAGTCATTCCAGCAGAGCGGGGGCGTTGGCGACCCCACAAGGCAGGTGGCCGCCGCGCAGAAGGTGCTGTTCTACCGCGAGGGGCTTAACGCCTCCGTGCTCGTCGCCACCGACCTCGAGGGGCGCCGCCGATGGATGCGTGTGGGCGGCAAGATCGACGCAGGCACTGGCGACATGCTCACGCAGGTCATGCTGGGATTGCTGCCGGCCGCCATGGCCGACTCTGGCGCACGCACGCTCATCGTGGGGCACGGCGCGGGTGCCACCGCGGCGGCGGCGCTGGCGGCTGGCGCGGGGCCGACCGAGATCGTCGAACTGGAGCCCGCCGTCATCGAGGGCTCTCGCTTGTTTCACGAACCCGGCCACGACCCGCTCGACGACCCACGCGTCACGGTGCGACTCGAGGACGCACGCACGCGGCTCATGCATGGAGCCGGCGGCTACGATCTCATCATCTCGGAGCCCACCAATCCGTGGATTGCTGGGGTGAACAGCCTTTTCACTGTGGACTTCTACCGCCGCGTGCGAGCACAGCTGGCCTCGGACGGCGTGTTCGGACAGTGGATCCAGATCTACGAACTTTCTCCCGAGACATTCCACACGCTGCTCAGGTCATTCCTCGAGGTGTTCCCCGAAGCGCACGTCTACTGCCTGTGGAGCTCGCTCGACGTGCTGCTGATCGCGGCTCCTGCCGGGCGCCCGCTGCCACTGGCGCGGCTCGAGACCGCGGCGGCCCTGGAGCAGGTGCGGCGCGCGCGACTCGAGAGCGCCTTGCAGATCGCAGCTTTCTACGTGGGACCCGCCTCGTCGCTCGCCTCGCGTGTCGCGGGCGCGCCGCTCAATACCGACGACCGTCCCATCGTGGAGTACCGCGCACCGCGCGAGCTCATCGAGATCGGCCGGGACCGCGAGGGCAGCCGGCCCGCCGTCGTGAGCGAGTTGCCCCGCTCCGTGGCGATGCCGGCGGGCAGCCCGCTGGCGCTCTGGCCTCGCGACGCCGTGCTGAGGTCTCGCGCCGAGGCGCGGCTCGTAGGCGCCGACGATGCGGCTGCGGCGCGCGTGTTCGAGGAGTTGCGCGACGCCGGCTCTCTGGAACTGGCGCGCGAGGTGGCATTTGCGTGGAGCGCGCGGGTGCGGGAGGCCAAGCTCGCTTCGGCGCTGGCACTGGCTCGGCAGCGTCTTCAGGCGGGCGATGCCAGCGGCGTGCGCACTGCCCTCGAACAGGCCGCGGCCTCGGGGGAAGCCAGCACGGAGTTGTGGCTGCTCCTCGCCGAGGCGCGCCGCCAGACGGGCGAAGTGCGAGGGGCGTCCGAGGCGGCGCTGCATGTGATCCGCAGCGAGGCGGGTGGAGCGTTCCGAGTGGAGGCGCAACTGCTCTACGGCACCACCGTGCTGGCCCTGGGACGTGCGGACGAAGCGCTGGCGGCATTCCGTGCAGCGCAGAGCCTCGCTCCGCGGGAGGCGCGCGGCTACGACCTCGAAGCCCGGTTGCATGCCACGGCGGGGCGCTGGGCCGAAGCGCAGGCGGCGGTGGAACGCGGGCTGCGCGCACTGCCGGGCGACCCGTCGCTCACGCAAGCTTCGCAGGCGATCGCCCGGCAGATGACCGCTGCGCGCTGAGCGGCGGTGGCCGGGCGCGGCCGAAGACTTCCTGCCGGAAGTCGCGCACCCGAGCGATCGTGCCGATCCTGCTCAGTGCCCGCTGCCGGCTCGCGAGCGCTCGCGCCGCTCTTT